>JAUIBJ010000246.1 GCA_030428025.1 Alphaproteobacteria bacterium | reverse complement strand
CCGATGGCAATCTTGAAGGATGCGTGTCCAAGCCATGTGATTTGCATGCGTAACTCCCTATCTTTGCCCCTAACCTAGCAACTCCCGCGGGGGAGAAAAGCCCGATGAACTGGTTCGCACCGATCGACGCCTATTGCGAACGGCTCGGCCCCGGTTACTGGGCCGAGCCGGTGAATGCCGTCACCAATCTGGCCTTCCTGCTTGCGGCGGCGGTCATGGCGCTGCGGCTGCAGGGCGCGGCGCTGCCGCTCGCCCGGGCGATGGTGGCGCTGCTGGCGCTGATCGGGATCGGCAGCTATCTCTTTCACACCCATGCGCAGGGCTGGGCCGCGCTGGCCGACACCGCGCCGATCCTGGGGTTCATCCTGCTCTATCTCTACGCCTCCAGCCGCCATTTTCTGGGTCTTTCGGTCGCCTGGTCGCTTGCCACGGTGCTCTTGTTCCTGCCCGCCGCCGCCGCGCTGGTGCCGCTTTTCCGGCATCTGCCGGTGCTGGGCGTCTCGGCGGGCTATCTGCCGGTGGTGGTGCTGATCGCGGGCTATGCCGCCCTTCTCCGGCGCCGCGCCCCCGGCACCGCCCTCGGCCTTGCCCTTGGCGCCGCGCTGCTTCTCCTCTCGATCACCGCCCGCAGCCTTGATACGCCGCTCTGCGACCGGTTTCCGCAAGGGACGCATTTCGCCTGGCACCTGCTGAACGCGGTGATGCTCGCCTGGATGATCGAGCTCTATCGCCGCCACATGCTTGCGCCGACCGCGCGCCGGCGCTAAACGCTGGCCAGACGGACAAGACCGCGAAGAGGCCCCCCATGTCGATCGACCTAGAGACCGCCGCACGCGTGGCAAAGCTCGCCCGCATCCGCGTGGACGAGGACGCCCTGCCGGCGATGGCGGAGGAATTCAACACCATCCTCGGCTTCATCGAACAGCTGGGCGAAGTAGATGTCGAGGGCGTCGAGCCGATGACCAGCGTGACGCCCATGCGCCTGAAACGCCGCGACGACGTCGTGACCGACGGGCATAGGCAGAAAGAGGTGCTGTCGAACGCCCCCGATGCGCGCGAGGGCTTCTTCGCCGTGCCGAAAGTTGTGGAGTAGACATGTCCGACCTGAACCGCCTGACCATCGCCGAGGCCCGCGACAAGCTGCGTGCGAAAGAGGTCACCTCGATCGAGCTGACCGAGGCCTGCCTGTCTGCCATCGAGGGAGCGGGCGCGCTCAATGCCTTCATCCACCACACCGCCGATCTGGCCCGCGAACAGGCGCGGGCGGCGGACACGCGGCTTCAGAAGGGCGAGGCACCGGCGATGTGCGGCATTCCGCTGGGCATCAAGGATCTGTTCTGCACCAAGGGCGTGCCCAGCCAGGCGGCGAGCGGCATCCTGAACGGCTTCAAGCCGGAATACGAATCGACGGTTACGCAGAACCTGTTCGACGCGGGCGCGGTGATGCTGGGCAAGCTCAACATGGACGAATTCGCCATGGGGAGCAGCAACGAGACCTCCGTTTACGGCAATGCGGTCAACCCGTGGCGGCGTGGCAATGACGAAACGGCCCTCACCCCCGGCGGTTCGTCGGGCGGCTCGGCGTCCGCCGTCTCGGCCGATCTCTGCCTTGCGGCCACAGGCACCGACACCGGCGGTTCGATCCGCCAACCCGCTGCCTTTACCGGCATCACCGGCATCAAGCCCACCTATGGACGCTGCTCCCGCTGGGGCATCGTCGCCTTCGCCTCCTCGCTAGATCAGGCCGGGCCGATGACAAAATCGGTGCGCGACGCCGCCATCATGCTGCAAACCATGTGCGGGCACGATCCGAAGGATTCCACCTCGGCTGACCTGCCCGTGCCGGATTTCGAGGCGATGCTGTCAGGCGATATCAGAGGCAAGGTGATCGGCATTCCCCGCGAATACCGGATGGACGGCATGCCCGAGGAAATCGAGAAGCTCTGGTCGGACGGCACGGACATGCTACGAGACGCCGGCGCCGAGATCCGCGACATCACCCTGCCGCACACCAAGTACGCCCTGCCGGCCTATTACGTCATCGCCCCGGCGGAGGCGTCGTCGAACCTCGCCCGCTATGACGGGGTGCGCTATGGCCACCGCGCGAAGCTCGACCAGGGCGACGGCATCACCGAGATGTACGAAAAAACCCGCGCCGAGGGCTTCGGGCCAGAGGTCAAGCGCCGGGTGATGATCGGCACCTATGTGCTCTCGGCGGGGTTCTACGACGCCTATTACAATCGGGCCCGCAAGGTGCGCACACTGATCAGGCGCGATTTCGAGGAGGTCTTCGCCCAGGGCATCGACGCGATCCTCACCCCCGCCACCCCCTCGGCCGCCTTCGGGCTGGGCGAGATGGAGAAGGCCGACCCGGTTCAGATGTATCTCAACGACGTCTTCACCGTCACCGTGAACCTCGCCGGTCTGCCCGGCATCGCCGTTCCGGCAGGGCTCGACCGGCAGGGTCTGCCGCTCGGTCTGCAGCTGATCGGACGGCCCTGGGACGAGGGCGATCTGCTCAACACGGCCTATGCGCTGGAACAGGCGGCAGGATTTGTGGCCAAACCGGCCAAATGGTGGTAATATCCGCCAAAACGATTGATGGCAGGACAAAAGCAGATGCGTTTCACTCTCCTTGTCGCGGCTCTGGCGGCGGTTTCCGCCTGTTCGCCCAGCATTCCCGACAGCGCCGCCGGTGTCGGTTTCGACGATTACAACGAGTATCAGGCCAGAAAGCAGGCCCAGATCGCCGCGCGCGCGGTGCCCTCGCCCGGCACCGTTTCGGACGAAGCTACCGCGCCCCCGCAGACAACGGATTTTGCCGCCTCGACCTCCTCCACGACCCCGACCGCCTCCGCAGCCGACGATAGTGCGGATCTGGCCGCCGAGACCAGGGCGGCCCTCGCCGCCACCCGTGCAAATTCCGGTCAGGCGCCGTTGCAAGCCGACCCCAACAACCCCCCGCCCGAGACCGTGACCAGCGCCACCGGCATTTCCAGCGAGAACGACTTCACCGCCGTCGGCAACGCGCGCTCGATCGAAAGCGACAAGGAACTGCTGGCCCGTAACCGGGCGCAGTATCAGGTGGTGCAGCCCACCGCCCTTCCCGCGCGCAAGAGCTCGAGCGAGCCCAATATCGTGGAATACGCGCTGGCCACCCGGCATCCGCGTGGCACCCATGTCTACAGCCGGATCGGTCTCAACAAGGAAGCCCGCTATCGCCGGAACTGCGCGAATTACGCCTCTGCCGACCTTGCCCAGATCGATTTCCTGTCGAAGGGCGGGCCGATGCGCGACAAACTGGGGCTCGACCCCGATGGCGACGGCTATGCCTGCGGCTGGGATCCGACACCGTTCCGGAAGGCCGTGAGCGGCTAGGGTGACACCCGACCAGAGCGGCGCAAGGGTCTTCCCTTCGCCCAATTTCGAGCCCCGCCGCGGCGGGGCGCGTCCCGACATGATCGTGCTGCACTACACGGCGATGGAAAGCTGCGTCGCCGCCCGCGAGCGGCTCTGCGACCCCGGGGCAAGTGTCTCCTGCCACTACCTGATTTCAGAAACCGGCACGCTCTGGCAACTGGTTCCGGAAGCGCAGCGCGCCTGGCACGCGGGCGCGGGCCGCTGGGGCCGGGTCCGGGACGTGAATTCGCGCTCCATCGGGATCGAACTGGCCAATACCGGCGACGCTCCCTTTCCGGAGCCGCAGATCGCCGCGCTGGAAGCGCTGATGCGGGGCATCATGGACCGCTGGCAGATCGCGCGCGAGCGGGTGATTGCCCATTCCGACATGGCTCCGGCCCGCAAGATAGATCCCGGGCCGCGGTTCGACTGGCGGCGGCTGGCGCTCTCGGGGATGTCGATCTGGCCCGTCCCGGCCGACGGCAACGGTTTCCTGCCCTGCGCCCATGCATTCGGCTACACCCCCGAGGCCACGCCCGAGGAGGTGCTGCGCGCCTTCCGGCTGCGCTTTCGACCTTGGGCGAAGGGTCCGCTGGATGCCACCGATGCCGCCCTCGCCGCCGATCTTGCCCGCCGCTTTCCCGTTGACCGGGCCGACGGGACTGCCTAGATACCCCCTGCGCGGAGGGCCGGATGGCCGCGCTGCCGCAAGGCGGCGAGGAAAGTCCGGACTCCACAAGGCAACGGTGCCGGGTAACGCCCGGCCGGGGCAACCCGAGGGAAAGCGCCACAGAAAACAGACCGCCTGCATTTCGCTTGCGCGAAATACACGGGTCAGGGTGAAACGGTGGGGTAAGAGCCCACCGCGGGACGGGCAACCGGACCGGCACGGCAAGCCCCACCGGGAGCAATGCCGAATAGGGACCGCATCACGGGCCGGCCTTGGCCCCGCGGTCCGGGTTGGCAGCAAGAGCCGGCTGGCGACAGCCGGCCCAGATGAATGGTCATCACCGGGACACCCGGAACAGAATCCGGCTTACAGGCCCTCCGCGCGGTTCGGCCGAAGAAATCTCACGGAATTTCGGCAAATCGCGGTTTTGAACGGCGAAATCGTATACAGAATCGTCACTTTTGACATCATGATCGACAAATTGACCTTTAGGCGAACCGCGCTTTGCCAGTTTTGACTTGACGTAAAAGAGCCCGGCCAACAGAGTCGCCCGAATTCCGACAACCTGGAGGACCACGTGACCGCACGGCTCGCAGATACGGTGACGCTTCTCGGCGATCTGATCGCCTTCCCCACCGTCTCGGATCTCAGCAATCTCGACATGATCGCCTATCTCGCGCACCGGCTTGAGGATGCCGGTGCTCATGTCGATATCTTCCATGACGAATCCGGACACAAGGCCAATCTCTTTGCCACGATCGGCCCCGAAACCGATGGCGGGATCGTGCTATCGGGCCATTCCGATGTGGTGCCGGTCGCGTTTCAGGACTGGGCCAGCGACCCGTTCCACATGATCGAATCCAATGGCAAGCTCTATGGGCGCGGCGCCTGCGACATGAAGGGCTTCATCGCCGCGGCCGCCGCCATGGCTCCGGATTTCGCCGACAAGGTCGGCGACAGACCGGTGCATTTCGCCTTCACCTATGACGAGGAAGTCGGCTGCTTCGGCGCCCAATCCCTTGTAAAAACGTTACAGGAAAAGCAGATACGGCCCGCTGTTGCGGTGATTGGCGAGCCCACCATGATGCGCATCATCGAAGGGCACAAGGGCTGTTACGAATATACCACCCGATTTACCGGCCTGGCCGGCCACGGCTCGGCGCCGGACCGCGGGGTCAATGCCGTCGAATATGCGGTGCGATATGTTCACCGGCTGCTGGAGCTGAAGGACGCGCTGCGTGCTCGCGCCCCGGCCGGTAGTCGATTCGATCCGCCCTGGACAACGATCAACACCGGCAGCCTGCAGGGTGGCGTGGCGCATAACGTGATCGCCAGCCATGCCGAGATCCAGTGGGAAATGCGCCCCGTTCAGATCTCCGACGCCGATTACGTCAAGCGCGACCTGACGGCCTATTGCGAACACACGCTTCTGCCGGCGATGCGCGCGGTCTGCCCAGAGGCCGAGATCGTGACCGAGGTCATCGGCGAGGTAGAAGGCCTGGAGCCCACCGACATCAACGAGGCCAAGCAAATCATGATGGAACTGACCGGCGCCAGTGCGGCGGAACTGGTGCCCTTCGGCACCGAGGCCGGCATCTTTCAGAGCTTCGGCATGTCCTCGGTGGTTTGCGGTCCGGGCTCGATCGACCAGGCGCACAAGCCGGATGAATACGTGTCGCTCGACCAGTTGCAGCAATGCCTCGACATGCTGGAACGGCTGGGCAACAAGCTGGCGGCGTAAGGTGAGGATTGCCGCCTAAGGCTTTGGCCTAAATATCTTTCAGCGACCGGAATGTCAGATAGTGCGGCACCCGGCCCTCCCGGAGCGCCTTCTTCTCATACCGCGTCGGCAGCCAGTCGTCCCAGGGCCTGCGCCAGTCCTTTGGCCTCTCTGCCAGCCATTCGAA
>JAUIBJ010000245.1 GCA_030428025.1 Alphaproteobacteria bacterium | reverse complement strand
CGATGCCAGCGCCGACCAGATGCGGGCGATGGCCGATCTCGCAGAACGATACGGCCATGACGAATTGCGGATCAGCCACGAGCAGAACGTGATCCTGCCTCATGTCCACCGATCCGACCTGCCGGCCGTTCACGCCATGCTCAAGAAACACGGGCTCGCCACGGCGAATATCGGCCTCATCTCAGACATCATCGCCTGCCCCGGCATGGACTACTGCGCACTGGCGACGGCCCGGTCGATCCCCGTCGCGCAGGAAATCGCCACCCGCTTCGACGAATTGAAGCTGGAGCACGAGATAGGCGAGATGAAGATCAAGATCTCCGGTTGCATCAATGCCTGCGGGCATCACCACGTGGGCCATATCGGCATTCTCGGGCTGGACCGGGCCGGGTTGGAGAACTATCAGATCACGCTCGGCGGCGACGCCACCCAGACGGCGGCACTCGGCACCCGCACCGGCCCGGGCTTTTCGGCAGACGAGATCGTTCCCGCCATCGAGCGCCTCGTCCATGCCTATCTTGAGCTGCGGGAGGGGCCGGACGAAACCTTCCTGCACACCTATCGCCGGCTGGGCATGGCGCCCTTCAAGGCGGCGCTCTACGACAAGGCCGAAGCCTATGCCGCAGAATGACCTGAGCCGGCGTGTTCGGGGCCTCAACGACTGGTACAGGCTGCATTCGGCCTTTGCCGTGCTCGACCACGCCCTGAAAAGCTCCGAGACGGGCCGGCTGGCGCTGGTGTCGAGCTTCGGGGCCGAATCCGTGGTGCTTTTGCACATGGTGTCGGTCACGAGACGCGACACGCCGGTGATCTTTCTCGATACCGAGTTCCTCTTTGCCGAAACGCTGGTCTATCAGCAGGAGGTGAGCGAACGGTTGGGTCTGACCGATCTGCGGGTGGTCCGAGCGGAGCCGGAGGAGGTCGCGTGCACAGACGCGGAACGGACGCTGCACCGACGCGATACCGACGCCTGCTGTGCCCTGCGCAAGACGCGGCCGTTGCAAAGGGCACTTACTGGGTTCGATGGCTGGATCACAGGGCGCAAGCGCTTTCACGGCGGCGACCGCGCCGCGCTCGACTTCTTCGAAACCGAGGACGGCACGGGCCGGATGAAGGTGAACCCGCTGGCCTACTGGACGCGCGAGGACGTGCAGACCTACATGGAAGAAAATAACCTGCCGCGGCATCCGCTGGTGGCCAGGGGCTATCCCTCGATCGGCTGCATGCCCTGTACCTCGCCCATCGCGCAAGATGAAGACCTGCGCGCAGGCCGTTGGCGGGGGGAAGAAAAAACCGAATGCGGCATCCATTTCACGGATGGCAAGGCGAGACAAAGAGGAGTGAACGCATGAGCGTGATCGTCACCGACGCGGGCTTTGCGCCCGATGGCTTCAACGGCGCCTTCGCCACGCCGGAAAGCGCCCCCGTCAGCGCCCCTGCGCTGGATCTCTGCGCGGATACCGACCCGACCGCCCTGGCCGGCCGGCTGGAGGGGGTGACGATGATCCGGGTGGATTTCCCCACCGTCGCCGACGGGCGCGGCTTTACCATTGCCCGGCAACTCCGGCTGATGGGCTATCGGGGCCGGCTTCGCGCCCGGGGCCATATCATCGCCGATCAATACGCCATGGCCCGCCGCGCGGGGTTCGACGAGGTGGAGATCTCCGACGCGCTCGCCGCGCGCCAGCCCGAGGATCAGTGGCTGTTCCGCGCCGACTGGCAGGCGCATGACTATCAGCGCCGCCTGCGCGGTTAAGTCCTGCTTCATCTGACCTGGATCAAAGATTAACTGGAAATGTGGGTTTACCCCCGCACCAAGACGGGTTTACCCCGTAAGAGAGAATGACCATGAACGAGACCTTGCCCGTGACCGAAGCCAAGCCCGTCAAGGCCCCCACCCTTCCCGACGCCCAGACCGTGACGGAGGTGAAGCATTATACCGACCGTCTGTTTTCCTTCCGGGTGACGCGCCCCGCCAGCCTGCGCTTCCGCTCGGGCGAGTTCGTCATGCTCGGACTGATGCAGACCGACGAGAAGACCGGCCGGGAAAAACCGCTTCTGCGGGCCTATTCCATCGCCTCACCGTCCTGGGACGACGAGCTGGAATTCTACTCGATCAAGGTGCAGGACGGCCCGCTCACCTCGCGCCTTCAGCACATCCGGCCGGGCGATCAGATCATCCTGCGGCCCAAGCCCGTGGGCACGCTGGTGCATGACGCGCTCTTGCCGGGCAAGCGGATCTGGTTGTTCGCCACCGGCACCGGCTTCGCACCCTTCGCCTCGCTCTTGCGCGACCCGCAGACCTATCTCGATTATGACGAGGTGATCATCACCCATACCTGCCGCGAGGTGGGCGAACTGCAATACGGCCGCGAGATCATCGACAGCATCCGCAGCGACGAGATGCTCGAGGAACTGATCGGCGAGCGCTTTCACGAGCGCCTGCGCTACTATCCCACCACCACCCGCGAGGAGAGCCCGAAGATGGGCCGGATCACCGACCTGATGCGGAAGGGCGAGGTGTTCGAGGATCTGGGCGTCGCGCCGCTTGCGCCCGAGACAGACCGCGCGATGGTCTGCGGCAACCTGGCCTTCAACCTGGAACTGAAGGCCATGCTGGAGGAATACGGGCTGCGAGAAGGGGCCAATTCCGACCCCAAGGAATACGTGGTCGAAAAGGCGTTTCTGGATTAGGGCGTCTCCGGGGCGCCGCGCGCCCGCCCCGGGACTCTGGCTGCGGTCAGAGTTTCCGTGTCAGGCTGGGGACGGCGGAGCATTCCGGGCCAGGCCGCGCGAGGTTTCGCCGCCAAGCCCTTCAGGATAAATAAAAAACCCGCGCCGGAAAGGTCAGCGCGGGTTTCGGCATTCCAATGCTTTCGCATTCAGAACCCAAGCTCTTCGCGTGCCCGGGCCAGCACGGTAGCGAGCTGATCGGGATTGTCGGCCGCGCCCCGGATCGTTTCGATCAGCAGGGTCTTGTTGAGGTTGTTGAGGTCCGAATTCTCGATGATGTCGGTGACCTTGTCGAGATCGAACCCGTCGACCGTCAGCAGTTCCTCTGCCTGCGCCTCTCCGATTCCTGTGGCCTGTGCCGCATTGTCGGCGGCGTCACCGGTAACCTCGACGGCGTCGCCCTCGAGTTCCACCACATCGTCAGCGGCGGCCTCCGTGGCCTGCGCCGCATCGTCGGCGGCGTCTTCGGTGGCCTCCATGGCGTCGTTCGCAGTGTCTTCGGTGGCCTCCCTGGCATCGCTCGCGGCCTCCTCGGTGGCCTCCACGGCGTCGCTTGCGGTGTCCTCGGTGGCTTCGACGGCCTCTGCTGCGGCCTCGTCACTGGCTTCCACGGCCTCATCCGCAACCTCTCCGGTCGCGTCCATCGCCTCGCCGGCGGCGTCTTCGGTGGCCTCGATGGCGTCGCTCGCCGTATCCTCCGTCGTCTCGGCCGCTTCGGTCGCCGCATCTCCTGCGGCATCTGCGCTTTCCGCAGCCGCCTCGTCCAGCGCGTTTGCGGCCTCGTCCATGGCGCCCTCGGTGGAATCGACCACGTCCTGCACGGCCTCTTCCACCGCCTGACCGGCCTCTTGCGCGGCGTCGCCGGCCTGCTGAACGGCCTCGTCGACCTTATCGGCGGCCGCTTCCGCTTCGTCCACCGCTGCGTCGGCGGCCTCCGTCGCGTCTTCCGCTGCATCCTCAGCAGCCTGGGCGGCCTCTTCGGCCCCCTCCTCGGCGTTGTCGACGGCTTCGGCCGCCTCTTCCTCGGTCATGCCGTCGACCGTTTCGACCGCTTCGTCCGCGGCTTCGTCTGCGGCCTGCGCCGCCTGCTCCGCCGCCTCTTCCGCCGCACCGGCGGCCTCCTCGGCATCGGTTTCGACCGTCTCTTCGCGGCCCCCGGTCAGATCCCGCAGCGACTGGCCGGTAAACAGCACGTAGGCCCCGCCAAGGACCAGAATTGCAACGATAATCCAGACAAGATTTCGCATCATCAAGTCTCCCCAAGCTGTGTCGGCCGCCGATATGCAGCCGGTTCATTCAGAACATAGCTCCCACATGTCCCAAGACCAGGAAAGCGGCAAGGGCCAATTCCCCGTATTTCGGCCCCGACCCGCTGATTTGCAGCTTGAAACACCATCACCGCAACGTTACCTTGCGACCTCAAACAGGTTCAACGAACGAAGGATCGAAGCCATAGCCCGCAGACCTCACAACGCGCCGCCAACGCGCGACACCGGCCCCCGCGTCAACGACCGCATCCGTGCTCCGGAAATTCGACTGATCGGCCCCGAAGGAGAGAATATCGGCGTGGTGACCCCGGAAAAGGCTCTGGAACTGGCCTATGAGGCCGAACTCGATCTGGTTGAAATCTCGCCCAATGCCACTCCGCCGGTCTGCAAGATCATGGATTACGGCAAGTACAAGTACGAACAGCAGAAACGCGAGAGCGAGGCGCGCAAGAAGCAGAAGGTCATCGAGGTGAAGGAGGTGAAGTTCCGCCCCAACACCGACACGCATGACTATGACGTGAAGATGCGCAACGTCACCCGGTTTCTGGAAAATGGTGACAAGGTGAAGGTTACGCTGCGGTTCCGCGGCCGCGAGATGGCCCACCAGGACCTTGGCCGCGACCTGCTGGAGCGGGTGGCCGGCGACGTGGCCGGCATCGGCAAGGTCGAACATATCCCGAAGATGGAAGGCCGGCAGATGATCATGATCATCGCCCCGGCCAGCAGATAGCACCGTCCGCTTCGAGCCGAACGGGTTGATTTTCTGACAGGCTGCGCCACTATTCCGGTGCCTCCGGCGCCGGGAGTGGCCTGATGCGGCCCGCTATTCCATGCGGACAAACCGGCTCGCCAAGGGGGCACAAAGAAGAGGCGCGAGACCGTCCAGCTAGGGAGACTTCAGATGAGCTTTAAAACCATTCTGCTTGGCGGTACGACCGCTCTGGCGCTGGCCCCGATGGCCCTCGCCGACCGTGGTACAGACGGTCAGGTGAACATCATCTACTGGCAGGCGCCATCGATCCTGAATCCCTACCTCTCGGGCGGCACGAAGGATCTGGAGGCCGCGAGCCTGGTTCTGGAGCCCCTTGCGCGCTACGACGAAACCGGCGCGATGGTGCCCTGGCTGGCAGACGAGGTGCCCAGCGTCGAAAACGGCGGCGTGGCCGAAGACCTCACCTCGATCACCTGGAGGCTGTCGGAGGGCATCACCTGGTCCGATGGCACACCGGTCACCTCGGAGGATGTCAGGTTCACATGGCAATACTGCACCGCCGAGGGCGGCGGCTGCGCCCAGATCGAGAAATACGGCGGCATCGAGAGCATCGACACGCCCGACGAACGCACCGTGGTGGTCAACTTCTCCGGTCCCAAGCCCTTCCCCTACACCGCCTTCGTGGGAGCGCAGGCGCCCATTCTGCAGAAGGCGCAGTTTGCCGACTGTCTCGGCCCCAGGGCACCCGAATGCACCGAAGAGAACTTCAACCCCATCGGCACCGGCCCCTTCGCGGTGACAGAGTTCCGCCCCAATGACGTGGTCATATTCGAGGCCAACCAGAATTACCGTGACCCCGCCAAGCCCGCCTTCGCGCGCGTGGTCTTCAAGGGCGGGGGCGATGCCACGGCGGCCGGCCGCGCCGTGCTGGAGACGGGCGAGTTCGACTATGCCTGGAACCTGCAGCTTGCCCCGGATGTGCTGGCCAACATGGAAAGCGCCGGCAAGGGCAAGATCGTGTCGGGCTTCGGCACGCTGGTCGAGCGGATCATGGTCAACCTCACCGATCCTTCGCCCGAGCATGGCGAACGCCGCGCAACCCGCGACCACCCCCACCCCTTCCTGACCGACAAGGCGGTGCGGCAGGCGCTTTCCATGGCCATCGACCGCGAGCTTCTGGTCGATATCGGCTATGGCGACGCGGGCAAGGTCACCTGCAATGTGCTGCCCGCGCCCGAGATCTATGCCTCGAACGCCAACAATGCCTGCCGGACGCAGGATA
>JAUIBJ010000244.1 GCA_030428025.1 Alphaproteobacteria bacterium | reverse complement strand
GCCTTCTCGCGGATATGGCAGGTGTTGAGCAGGATCATGTCGGCATCGTCCGGTGTCTGCGTCTCGACATAGCCTGCCCCGCCCATGGCCTCGGCCATGCGCTCGCTGTCATAGACGTTCATCTGACATCCATAGGTCTTGATGTAGAGTTTCTTCGCCTCGGCCATGCGCTTGCCTCTCCGGTTCTTCAGGGCGCTTCCCTACATCATCGGCCGGGTCACTTGCAATGCGTTCCGAATTGGCCGATTCTCGGGCCCGGCAGATTGAGGTGTAAGATGCAGTATCCCAGCCTGGACGCCTTCGTCGCACGGGGCAAGGCAGAGCTGGCCAAGGGGCCGGTCGCGCTGATCTTTGTCGAGGATGACGTGGAGCTTGACAGCACCCTGCGCCATCACATCGACCTGGGCTTTCGCAAGGTCGTCGCCTTCATGCCCGAGGGGTTCGCAATGGCCGCCGACACGGCCGAGGCGGTGATCCGGGTCGATCACGACGTCAAGCGCGGCGCGGGCTATGTCGAGGTGGTCAACCGGCTGATCGCGGCGGCGCCGGGGTTGTGGCTGTATTACTGTTTCAACGCCGAGTACCTTTTCTTTCCCTTCTGCGAGACGCGCACGGTGGGCGAGCTTCTGACCTTCCACACAGAGGAACGGCGCGATGCGATGCTGACCTATGTGATCGACATCTATGCCGGCGATCTGGACCGGCATGAAAACGCCGTGGCGCTGGAGGATGCGCATCTCGACAGATCGGGCTATTACGCCCTGGCCCGGCGCGACCCGGCAAACCACAACCACCCCAAGGAACGGCAGCTGGATTTCTATGGCGGGCTGCGCTGGCGCTACGAGGAACATATTCCCGCCGACCGCCGCAAGATCGACCGGATCGCGCTGTTCCGGGCCAAGCCGGACCTGACGCTCAGGCCCGATCACACCTTTTCGGACGAGGAATACAACACCTATGCCTGCCCCTGGCACAATAACCTGACGGCGGCGATCGTGTCGTTCCGTACGGCCAAGGCACTCAAGAGCAATCCCGGCTCGACCTTCGATATCCACAGTTTCCGCTGGCACAATTCGGCACCCTTCGAATGGCATTCGCGCCAATTGCTCGATCTGGGGCTGATGGAACCGGGGCAATGGTTCTGACGCGGGGGTGATGGACGGCGCATCAAACCGGAATTTTGGAAAATTCCGGCACGTTTTCTTGCAAGAAAACGTGCTTCGACCCAGCCGCCTGAAAATGCGTGCTCCGGAAAATTCCAATTTTCCGGGCCGTTTTCTTCGAAGAAAACGGCTTCAATCGCTGCTGTCCGCGCCCTTCTCCTTCGCCTGCTCGCGCGCGCTGGGATGTTCGGAGGCCACGAAGGGCACCTCGGCCACCACGGCTTCCACCGGATGACCAGATCGGTCGGCGTAGGGTTCGGGCAGTTCCACCTGCACTTCCGTGCCCACCTCCGACATCGCCCAGGGCACATAGCCCAGCGCGATATTGGTCTCCAGCTCCGGCGACCACCAGGGAGAGGTGACATAGCCGCAGCGCGTGCCCTCGCCGTTGCGGATCAGCCAGAAATCGGGGGCGTAATCGGTGATCGGCCGGCCGCCCAGCTTCAGCCCCACCAGCTTGAGGCTGAACGGATAGCCGCCCGCCTCGATCTGGTCGCGTTGCTTCTCCAAGGCGTCCTTGCCGATATAGTCAGCCGTTTTCTTGCGCGGAACCTGATAGGCCAGGTTCACCTGGAAGGGCGAGGTTTCGGTATCCATGTCCTGCCCCCAGCTGAGGATGCCGGCGGCGATGCGGCGGTGATGGGCGGGGGCGATCACCCGCAGGCCATAGCGCGCCCCGATCCCGCGCAACGCGTACCAGACGGGTTCGGCCACCTCGCTGGCGTTGCGCACGTAAACCTCATAGCCTTTCTCGCCGGAAAACCCGGTCTGACTGATCAGAACGGAACAGCCGGCGATCTCGGCCTCCATCAGCCCGTAATAGGGGATCTCGCGCAGCTCATCGCCGATCAACTCGGCCATCATGTCTTCCGACAGCGGACCCTGCACCTGCAGCGGCGCCACGTCGATCTCGTCGATCTCCACATCCCAGCGGCGCGGCGTGTTCACCCCCTGCAACCAGAGCATCAGGTCGCTGTCGGAAAGCGAAAACCAGAATTCGTCGCGCGCCGGGCGCAACAGCACCGGATCGTTGAGTATGCCGCCCTTGTCGTTGCACAGGATGCAGTACTTGCCCCGCATCGGCTTTATCTTCGTCGCATCGCGGGTGATCACGTAATTGACGAAATCCTCGGCCTCCCTGCCCTTCACACGGATCTGCCGCTCGACGGCCACGTTCCACAGCGTGACCCCATGCACCAGGGCGCGGTATTCGGCCATCGCCCCGCCATCCTCGGGTTTCACATAGCCGCGCGGGTGGTACATCCGGTTGTAGACGGTGGCCCGCCAGGCGCCGGCCTCGATCGAAAGATGCCAGAAGGGCGATTTGCGCACCCGGGTCGAGATCAGCATCTGAACCGGTGTGGGGCCGCTCTGGCGCAGGTTCACCGGGACCATGCGATCCGATTGATCGACGCCCGGCACGTTGGGGTGGAAACGGTTCTGATAGGTCATGGCACAGGCTTCCGACTGGTCTTTGCAAGAAAAGACGTGGAGCAGCCCGGGCGGGCGTCAAGCCCGCGCGAAACGCCCGCTCAGTTGCGCCACTTCAGAAGCCAGGTCGTGATCGGATCGAACTCGGCCTGCCGGCTCGTGCCCGTGGGGCTGGAAAAGGCCTGCTTGACGAAATCGCGGGCGTTGTCGGAATTCTCCAGCGCGTATTGCACCTTTTCGGTCAGCATCGTCATGCCGTCATGCACCGGCGGGGCAAGTGCGCGGTCCTGCCAGACCGCCATCAGAAACACCGCCGCGGCCATCCACAGAACCAGCCGCGCCCAGCCCCGTGCGCGCCTGGCGCGGGCGTTGTAGGCCTGTTCGCGGGCCTCGGCATATATCTTCTGGCCATACTGCATGTGCCGCGAATACCAGACCGGCAAGGCCAAAGAACGGCGATTCGGTGGCCGGATTCTGGCGGGGCGTCAGAGGTTCTCGGCCTGCGGCATGCCCAGGACGTGAAAGCCGCCATCCACATGCAAGATCTCGCCGGTGGTAAAGGCGCCGGCGGGCGAGGCCAGATAGACCGCCGTGCCACCCACCGCATCGAGCGTCGCATTGGCCCTCAGCGGCGCGTTCAGCTCGGTATGCCGGAAGGTGCGGCGCGCGCCGCCGATGGCGGCACCTGCCAGCGTCTTCATGGGCCCCGGCGAGATGGCGTTCACGCGGATGCCGTCGGGCCCCAGATCGTTGGCCAGATAGCGCGTGGCCGATTCCAGCGCCGCCTTGGCCACGCCCATCACGTTGTAATTGGGCGCCACCCGGTTCGACCCCTGATAGGTGAGCGTCAGAAGCGTGCCACCCTTCTGCTTCATCAACGGATAGGCGCGGCGAGCCACCTCGATAAAGGAATAGCAGGAGATGTCCATCGAATGCTTGAAGTTCTGTCGGCTGGTATTGAGGAACCGGCCCGACAGTTCCGACTTGTCCGAATAGGCGATGGCATGCACAAGAAAGTCGATGGTGGGCCAGGTCTCGGCCAGCCGGGCGAAGGCCGAATCAAGCGAGGCCTCGTCAGTCACGTCGATATCGAGCAGCAGGTCAGAGCCCAGCGAGCCCGCAAGCGGCGCCACCCGCTTGCCGAAGGCCTCGCCCTGATAGGAAAAGGCCAGTTCGGCCCCGGCCGCATGCATCGCCTTGGCGATACCCCAGGCAATCGAGCGGTCATTGGCCACGCCCATGACCAGCCCCCGCATGCCCTGCATTGTCGTGTCCATCTTGGTCCTATCCGTGATATCTGCTCAAGAGCATCGAGCCGTTGGTGCCTCCGAAGCCGAAGGAATTGGTCATCACCGTGTCGAGCCCGGCGCCATCGACCCGGGCGGTGGCGATCTCTTCGGGGCGGATGCCCGGATCGAGCGTTTCGACATTGATAGAGGGAATGATGAAATCCTTGTCGAGCGCCAGAAGGCAGAAGATTGCCTCCAGCGCGCCGGCAGCGCCCTGGGCGTGGCCGGTCATCGACTTGGTGGAACTGATCGGGGGCACCTTGCCCTCGCCGAAGATGCGACGCACCGCCTCGACCTCGCCCACGTCGCCAACCGGGGTAGAGGTGCCGTGGGCGTTGATATAGCCCACCTTGCGGTCCGGCGCGAGGTTGTCGAGCGCCAGCCGCATCGCCCGCTCGCCACCCTCGCCCGAGGGGGCAACCATGTCATGCCCGTCGGAGGTGGCGGCATAGCCCGTCACCTCGGCATAGATCTTCGCACCGCGCGCCCTGGCGTGCTCCAGATCCTCCAGCACCACGATGCCGCCGCCGCCGGAGATGACAAACCCGTCGCGGCCCTCATCGAAGGCGCGGCTGGCCTTGTCGGGCGTGTCGTTGAATTTCGACGACATCGCACCCATCGCGTCGAATAGGCAGGAAAGCGTCCAGTCAAGCTCTTCCCCGCCGCCGGCGAACATGATGTCCTGCTTGCCCATCATGATCTGCTCGGCGGCATTGCCGATGCAGTGCAGCGAGGTCGAGCAGGCCGAGGTGATGGAATAGTTGATGCCCTTGATCCGGAAGGCGGTGGAGAGATTGGCGGACACGGTCGAGCACATGCATTTGGGCACGGCAAACGGCCCGATCCGCTTGGTGCCACCGGTCTTCAGCACGGTCTGATGCGCGCTCAGCATCGCGCTGGTCGACGGCCCGCCCGAGCCCGCCACCAGCCCCGTACGCGGGTTCACCACGTCGCCCTCCTCCAGCCCGGCATCGGCGATGGCCTGTTGCATGGCGATATGGGCATAGGCCGCGCCCGGCCCCATGAAGCGCAGGGTGCGCTTGTCCACATGGCTTGCGACGTCGATTTTCAGATCGCCCGCGATCCGGCTGCGGAATCCGTGCTCGGCCATCTGCTCGTTGGCGGTGATGCCCGAGCGGCCGGCCTGAAGCGACGCAAGCACTTCATCGGCATTGTTGCCAATGCTGGAGACGATCCCCAGCCCGGTGACGACGACGCGGCGCATATTGCCTCCCTAACTGTCTTATCGCCTTGTAGGGCATGCGGGGAGGGTGGTGCAAGATGGCAGGACCGCAATCGCGACAGGGGTTTATGCGCTTGCGGCCGCACCTGCGGCGTTGAGCGCTCCGCGCCACTGTGGCACCCTTCCCCGGGGCCGCTTCGGCCCGGGGATGGGGCGGATGGCCAGCACACGGCGGACAAACGACGCAAACGGGCCGGAAACGGGCCCGTGGCCGCGCCGTTTTCCGGAACTTGACGGCCGGACCCTGCTGATCTGCATCGGCGCCGCCAAATGCGCCACGTCCTGGCTCTTTCACTATCTGGGCAGCCTGCCGGACGTGGCGGTCTCGCCGCTGAAGGAGTTGCATTTCTTCGACGCGAAATTCCCCGCCCACGCCCTTGGCGATATGGAGGCGCTGGCAACCGCCCGCCTTGCGTGGCACCTTGGCCAGCCGGGCGACAAGGCGGCCAACCTGCGAAGCCGGGACACCTTCCGCGCCAGCCTCGACCGGGTGCAGATGATCTATGACGACGGCGCCTATTTCGCCCATCTCGCCCGGCTCTGCACCCCCGAGACCCGCGCGGTCTGCGATCTCACCCCGTCCTATTCCGCCATCGGGCCCGAGGGTTTCGCCTTCATGAAGCGATTCTGCGCCTCGCAGGACATGCGCCTGCGCCTCCTCTTCATCATGCGCGACCCGGTGGAGCGGCTCTGGTCGCAGCTGCGGCATCTGCAGCAGATGAACCCGGCCAACGATGCCGCCGTGAAATGGCAAAAGGCACTGGCGACACCCGCCATCAATGCCCGCGCCGATTACCGCGCCATTGTCACCGCCCTCGACGCGACCTTTCCAGGCGACGATATCCTCTATCTCTTCTATGAAACCCTGTT
>JAUIBJ010000243.1 GCA_030428025.1 Alphaproteobacteria bacterium | reverse complement strand
CCCGCCGGCGAGACGGTGGAGCTGGCGCCGGGCGGCTATCACGTGATGTTCATGGGTCTCAGCGACCCGTTCGAGGTGGGCGAGGACATCCCCGTCACCCTGATCTTCGAAAAGGCCGGCGAGTTCGAGGTCACCTTCACGGTCGAAGAGCGCACGCACGAGCACTGATCTCGTCCCTCTGCGGCCCGGCCGTTTGGTTCGGGCCGCAGGCCACGGTGCCTTATCGGCAATAGGCGCCGGAGCGATAACTCGCGATGTCGAAATGGAAATGGTCCTGGTGGTGGCGGTCCGATTCCGGACCGAGGACGGTGCCGAACGGCCCGCAGGCAGACTCGTGCAGCCGGCGGAGCATGCGCCCGCGGCGCCCCTGATCCCAATGCGCCTCTACCGAAAGCACCTCGCCGTCGCGCAGGCGGAAGCCCGAAATGTCGATGGCCCGGCCCTTGGCATGTTCGGACAGCTTGCCGCCCGGCAGGCCATTGCGGGTGCGGCAGGCATAATGCGCCGCCACCTCAAGCTGCTGCACGCCACCGCCCATCTGACCGACGATCCGGTCCATGTCGCGCTGCACCCATGCATTGAGCACTCGCGCGGTGCTGCATTCCATCACCGCCGGCTGACTCAGCGAAACGCCGCCGACGGAAATGATTTCCACGGCACTGGCCACGCCGCAGCCCGAGCGGCCCTCGCCCACGTCGCCGATTGCGCGGCCCTTGATCTCGGCATGGCCGCAGACCGATCCACGGCTTGACACCTCCGTGTCCTCGCGTCCGCCAATAAGGGAACACCCCATAAGAACCAATGGGATAGCCAGTATTACCCGCATCCTCGTCAGCCTCTTTTTATGCGCCCGAAATCCGGGGCGTCCGTATCTTGCCCGGCCTCGATGATACCACGGCGAATGGCCCTTGTACGGGTAAAATAGTCGAAGAGGTGGTCGCCGTCGCCCGTACGGATCGCCCGCTGCAGGGCGAAAAGCTCTTCGGTGAAACGGCCAAGGATTTCCAGCGTCGCCTCCTTGTTGTGCAGGAAGACATCGCGCCACATGGTGGGGTCCGAGGCCGCGATGCGGGTGAAATCGCGGAAACCGGCGGCGGAATACTTGATCACCTCGCTATCGGTCACCCGGCGCAGGTCGTCGGCCACGCCCACCATCGTGTAGGCGATGAGATGCGGTGCATGCGAGGTGACAGCAAGGACGAGGTCGTGATGCTCCGCATCCATTTCCTCGGTCAGCGCGCCCATCCCCTGCCAGAGCGCCTCGACCCGAGCCACGGCGTTGCGGTCGGAACCCTCGACCGGCACGATCAGGGTGAAGCGGTTCTCGAACAGTTCGGCAAACCCCGAGCGGGGGCCCGAATGTTCGGTGCCGGCGAGCGGATGGGCGGGGACGAAGTGCACCCCTTTCGGAACGTGCGGCCCCACCGCCTCGATCACCGCCTTCTTGACCGAGCCCACGTCGCTGACCGTGGCCCCGGGGCTGAGCGAAGGTGCGATATCCTCGGCCACGGCCGACATCGCGCCGACGGGAACGCAGAGCACAACCAGGTCAGCCCCCTTCACCGCCTCGGCGGCGCTGTCGCAGACCCGGTCGCAGAGCCCGATCTCGCGCGCGGTGGCCCGCGTTTCGGCCGAGCGGGCATAACCCGTCACCTCGCCGGCCAGCCCCGCCCGCTTCATCGCCCAGAACATCGACGACGCGATCAGACCCAGCCCGATCAGCGCCACGCGGTCGTAAATCCGGCTCATCGCCGGCCCTCCTTGAACTGGCCGATGGCATGGGCCACCCGGCGGCAGGACGGCTCGTCGCCGATGGTGATGCGCAGGCAGTGCGGCAGGTTGTACCCCGCCACCCGCCGCACGATCAGACCCTCGGACTTGAGGTAGTCGTCGCAGGCCTCGGCCTCTTCCCGGCTGGCGAAGCGGGCGAGGATGAAATTGGCGGTCGAGGTGTCCGACGGCACCCCCTTCTCGGCCAGAGCCTCGGCCAGCCAGGCGCGCAGGCGGGTATTGTCGGCGCGGCACTTGCCGGCCCAGTCCCGATCGCGCACCGCAGCCTCGGCTGTGACCAGCGCGGCATGGCTGAGGTTGAAGGGGCCGCGGATGCGGTTCAGGACGTCGACCACATGCGCCGGGCCATAGCCCCAGCCCACGCGCAGCCCCCCGAGCCCGTAGAGCTTGGAAAAGGTCCGGGTCATCACCACGTTGTCGCGCGCATCGACCAGCGCGGCGCCGCCGTCGTAATTCTCGACATATTCGGCATAGGCCCCGTCCACCACCAGCAGCACGTGACCGGGCAGCTTCTCGGCCAGCCGGGCCAGCTCGGCCTCGGCGACCATCGTGCCGGTGGGGTTGTTGGGGTTGGCGATGAAGACCAGCCGCGTGTTTTTGGTGCAGGCCGCGAGGATCGCGTCCACATCCGTCACCCGCTCGCGCTCGGGCACCTCGACGGGGGTCGCCCCGTTGGCCTGGGCCGCGATCTTGTAGATGGCGAAGCCGTGCTCGGTATGGATCACCTCGTCGCCGGGGCCGGCATAGGCCTGACAGAGATAGGACAGGATCTCGTCGCTGCCCACTCCGCAGACCACGCGCTCCGGATCGACCCCGTGCACCTCTCCGATGGCGGCGCGCAGGCTTGCGTGGTCGGAAGAGGGATAGCGGTGCAGCTCGAACGCGGCCCTGCGGAAGGCATCCTTGGCGGCCTCGCTGGGCCCGAACGGGTTTTCGTTCGAGCTGAGCTTGACCACGTTCTCGACCCCATCGACCTTCGAGGCGCCCCCCACGTAGGGGGCGATCTGCATGATCCCCGGCTGCGGCTTGATTTTCGACATGACCCATGCTCCCTTCCCGGGGTTGTATCGGCGGGAAATCGCCTTGGCCAGAACAAAGAAAAAGGCCGCGGCGGTCCCCCGTCGCGGCCTCTTTGCTGTTGCAGAAACGCCTTAGTTCTGCGCGTAGAATTCGATGACGAGGTTCGGTTCCATCATCACCGGATAGGGCACGTCGCCCAGGCCCGGGGTGCGGACAAACTTTGCGGTCATCTTGGAATGGTCGGCCTCGATGTAATCGGGCACATCGCGCTCGGCCAGCTGGACGGCTTCCAGAAGGGCGGCCATCTGCTTGGAGCGGTCGCGCACCTCGACAACGTCGCCTTCCTGCACGCGATAGGAGGGGATGTTGACCTTCTGGCCATTCACCCGGACATGGCCGTGGTTCACGAACTGGCGGGCGGCGAACATGGTCGGCACGAACTTTGCGCGGTAGACCACGGCGTCGAGCCGGCGCTCCAGCAGTCCGATCAGGTTCTCGCCGGTGTCACCGCGCACACGCTCTGCCTCGGCGAAGATGCGGCGGAACTGCTTCTCGGTCAGGTCGCCGTAATAGCCCTTCAGCTTCTGCTTGGCGCGCAGCTGCAGGCCGAAGTCGGACATCTTGCCCTTGCGGCGCTGACCGTGCTGGCCGGGGCCGAATTCGCGGCGGTTGACGGGGGATTTCGGACGGCCCCAGATGTTTTCGCCCATCCGGCGGTCGATCTTGTACTTGGCAGACGTGCGTTTGGTCACGGCTGATCTCCTTCTGAAGTCTAGAAGGGCGTTGTCCTTTGCGTTCCGGCGGGTTCCGGGCGGCCGACAGGCATCCCCTTGCGGGGGCCACCAACACCAATGAAGGCGCCCTTGTAGAAGCGTGCCCGAGAGGTGTCAACCGCAAAAAGCCGCGCCCCCGGAAGGCCGCTCAGCCGGCTTCATCTTGCCCGAAATACTCCGGGGGAGTCGCGCCTTTGGCGCGACGGGGGCAGCGCCCCCTGCCCGCGGATCAGGCGGCCTCGTGCATCAGGATCGCCGCCTCCGATGCGCTCAGATTGCGCCGGGCGAAGCCGCCATAGGCGTGGGGCTCGTATTGCAGAGACGGATTCAGCGCCAGAAGCCGCTCCCGGTCACCGGCATCCAGCGTCGAAAGCGCCGCGGAGGCGGGGTGGAAGCTTTCCGTTTCCACCCCGTTGGCCCAGAGCACCTGATGCCGGGGCAGAAGAAGGTGGATATAGGTGATTTCCCGCACGCCATAATCGAAGCCGATACTGTCGTGATTGACCAGGTCCTTGGCCGAGACCAGAACCTCGGGCGTGTTGAAGAGCGACCGCGCCACGGCCCCCTTGACCAGCAGCCGGTGCTCGGGCGAGACCAGCAGTTCCCGGTCGGGCTGCTGGATGCCCAGCCCCCCGGCTCGGATGCGGATCGGCCGCAGATGCGGCATCGCGAACAGCCGCGCGCCGGTCATCCGGCGGCTTCCGATCCACTGGATCGGCTGGGCGCCGTTATCCTTGGTCTGAACGTAGTCGCCTTCGCGGAACTCCTCGACAAGGCGCGGCCCCTCCGGCGTCTCGATCCGCGTTCCGGGAGTGAAACAGATCACCCCGCCGGTCTCCGGCCCGGTGGAATTCTGCCGCAGGGCATCGAGAGCGTGGTGCACCACCCACAGCTCGCGCCCCTTGGGCGGGATGTCGTCGACGAACATCAGAAGCGGTGGTGCGCCCCCACCCACCGGCACCACGGTGACCGCGAAGGTTTTCAGCCCGTCGGTGACGACGAAGCCGGAATCGGCCAGCGGAGCGGTTTCCTCGATCTCGTCGACGCGGGTCGCCTCGGTCCTGGCGGCCGAGACCAGCCGCCGTACAAGTTTGGCCGCGCATTTGCGGCTGGTTGCATTGTTGTCTGTCCGTTCCAGCCGCAGAACACCGCTCGGCCCGTCGATCCTGACGATATCCCCCCGCCACGACCACGTCGTGCCCACCGCGAGAGTTTCAACCGGAGCCGCTTCGAGCCCGTCCACTTCCGTCTGCGACCAGGAGATGACAAACGCGCCACGTAAGCCCGTTTTCATTGCCTGATTTCCTGCCTCAATTTTAATTTTTTTATTATCAGGAAATTAGCAAATGCGAATCACCCTGAAAACCCCTGGCAAGCGGCGCGATTCAGAATTTCAGGCGAAGCTGCACCGATCCCACAATCTGGTCCTCGCGCTGGCCGGTGAATTCGCGGCCAAGCCAGGTGAGTCCGTAAAAGACGCTGCTGCCCGCGCGGCTGCGCCAGTGCAGCCCGGCCCGCGCGCGTGAGCGGGTCTCGCGCAGCCGCGCCGGGCCGCTTGAGGGCAGGAACTCGCTGTCGGCCACATGCGCCACGTCCCCGCCGAACATCAGCGAGAGGCCCGAATAAGGCGCCTCCTCGATCGCGCTGTAACGGTGCCCGGTGGCCGGCGCACGAACCAGAAGCCCTCCCTCGCCGAAGCGGCCGAAGGTCAGATCGGCGCCGACGCGCGCCAGCGTCTCGATGCCCGCCCGCGCCTCGACAAAGGGGCGCAGCCGCACATTGCTGCCCAACCGGAATTCCCGGCCCGCCTCGAACACCACCGCCGGATCGACATCGTTGCTGACCTGACCGGCCTTCACCGCCGGCGAGGCGTCACGGCCGCCAAAAACGTTGTGCAGCGCCTCCTGCACATGGTCGAGCTGGGTCATCGGTCCGGTCAGGACCAGATCCGCCCCGACCGAATACTCGATCGCGCGCGGTCTGAAATGGCTGTGCAGCCCGAAGGACAGCGCCTGTGCATAGGGCCGGTCGCCCGGTGCCGGGGTGGCCAGGTTTTCCGGCGCCAGGATCTCGGCGTTGACACGCAGTTCCAGCACCGACCCGATGCCGCGCGGCAGGTCACCCGACCAGCCCGGAGCCCAGACGTGACTGGAGGCGACAGACCCACTTCGCCAGCGGTCATAGCCGTCGCCGAGCGTGTCGTTTGTGACCAGCATGCCGAAGGAATAACCGCCGCGTTCCTGCGCCATGGCAGGGGATGTCAGGAAAAGAACTGCGCAAAGCAGGGCGGAAAGGCGCGTCATGACCCCGTCGATCCTAAATCTCGCCCCCCCGGCCCTTCCGTGATAGCAAATCCGTCCCGCAGTCCGCCAGCCCGGGAACTGCAGCGGAGCCTCGGGACAACGCGATTGCGGCCATAGGGCCACAGGGCGCA
>JAUIBJ010000242.1 GCA_030428025.1 Alphaproteobacteria bacterium | reverse complement strand
TCGGAAGATGTCGACGTGGTGATCGGCGCCTCCTTCTCGAACGTGATGATGGCGATCCACCGCCCGATCACCCGTGCCGGAAAGATCGTGCTCAGCCCCAACCCGGCCCCGGCGCCGCTGGCGGGCGACAAATGCGATCCCAACTATTTCGCCGTGCCCTTCCAGAACGACCAGCTGGCCGAGGCGGTGGGCACCTATCTCTCAGATCAGGGGGTCGGCTCGGCCTTCATCCTGGCTCCCAACTATCAGGCGGGCCGCGACTTGCTGGCCGGGTTCAAGCGCACCTATACGGGCGAGATCCTGGGTGAAATCTATACCCCGCTGGAGCAGACCGACTTTTCCGCCGAGCTGACCGAGGTCAAGTCGAAGAACCCCGATGCGGTCTTCGTCTTCTATCCCGGCGGTCTGGGCATCCAGTGGGTCAAACAGTACGCGCAGGCCGGCATGAAGGACGAGATCCCGCTCTACAGCGCCTTCACCTATTTCAACGGCGCCGCGCTCAACGCCATCGGCGAGGCGGGGCTGGGGTTGAAAAGCGCCGCGCAATGGACGATCGACCTGCCCAACGAGGCCAACAAGGAATTCGTCGCGGCCTTCCGCGCCAAATATGATTCACCGCCGTCGGATTTCGCCGCCATGGCCTATGACACGGTGCGCCTGATCGACAGCGCGGTCGCCAAGGTCGATAATGTGGACGACACAGACGCCCTGCGCGCTGCGCTGGAAGAGGCCGATTTCGCCTCGGTCCGCGGCGATATCTCCTTCAACAGCAACCACCACCCGATCCAGGACATGTATCTGGCGGTGGTTCAGGAGGACGAGAACGGCAATTACGTGGCCGTGTCCGAGGGGGTGATCGCGGAAGACATGATCGACTCCTACGTCAAGGACTGCGACATGGAGTAAGGCCTGTCCGACACGGCAAGGCCAAGGGCGCCGCCGGATCACCGGCGGCGTTTTTCGTTTGTCCGGCAAGGCCGTTTCCGGGCCGGGCAGGAATGTCCGCCGGCAGGGAACCGGATCGCGTTCCGGCACGTTGGCCGAAGACATGTCGGATTTTCGCAGAAACTGGATCACCCGGCCGATTCACAAATGGGCCAAGGGCGCGCTGCCCGGTCTTTCCGAGACCGAGGCCGAGGCGCTGAACGCGGGCGAAGTATGGTGGGAGGCCGATCTCTTTTCAGGCAATCCCGACTACTCCAAGCTCCACGCGGTCGCCACCCCGCAGATGACCGACGAGGAACAGGCCTTTCTGAACGGTCCCTGCGTCGAATTCTGCGAGATGATCGACGACTGGAAGATCAATCATCAGGATGCCGACCTGCCGCCGGAAGCCTGGGCCTTCCTGCGCGAGAAGAAATTCTTCGGCATGATCATCGACGAGAAATACGGCGGGCTGGGCTTTTCCGCCTTCGCCCATTCGGAAGTGGTGCGTTTCATCGCCACCCGCTCGGTGGCGGCGGCGGTGACCGTGATGGTGCCCAATTCGCTGGGGCCCGGCGAGCTTCTGCACCAATTCGGCACCGACGCGCAGAAGGATCACTGGCTGCCGCGTCTGGCGGACGGGCGCGAGTTGCCCGCCTTCGGGCTGACCAGCCCCGAGGCGGGGTCCGACGCCTCGGCCATGGTCGACGAGGGCATCGTCGAGATGGGCGAGTGGCAGGGCGAGCGCGTTCTGGGCATCAGGCTCAACTGGGACAAGCGCTATATCACTCTCTCGCCCGTCTGCACCGTGCTGGGGCTCGCGTTCAAGCTGCGCGACCCGGACGATCATTTGCAGATGGGCGAGGAGATCGGCATCACCTGCGCGCTGGTGCCCACCGACCTTCCGGGCGTCGAGACCGGCGACCGTCATATCCCGGCCTCGACCATGTTCATGAACGGGCCCACGCGCGGGAAGGACGTATTCATCCCGCTTGACCACATCATCGGCGGCAAGGAGTATGCCGGGCGCGGCTGGATGATGCTGATGAGCGCGCTGGCCGCTGGCCGCGGCATTTCGCTTCCCTCGATGGGCTGTGCGGCCATCGCGCTGTCGGCCCACACCACCGGTGCCTATGCCCGCATCCGGCAGCAGTTCGGCCTGCCCATCGGCAAGTTCGGCGGCGTCCAGATCCGGATGGCCCGGCTGGCAGCGGATGCCTATGTGATGGATGCCGCGCGGCACCTGACGTGTGCCGGGCTCGACGAGGGGCGGGCGCTGTCGGTGATCTCGGCCATCATGAAGGCCCATGCCACCTTCCGCATGCGCGAGGCGCTCAACGACGCGATGGACGTGCATTCCGGCAAGGCGGTGATCGACGGGCCGAGCAACTACCTCATGCCGCTCTACCGGGCCGTGCCCATCGGAATCACGGTGGAGGGGGCCAATATCGTCACCCGCTCGCTGATCATCTTCGGGCAGGGGGCAATCCGTGCACATCCGCATATCCTGGACGAGATGCAGGCGCTGGAGATCAAGGATACCGACGAAAGCCTGACAGCCTTCGACCGTGCCTTCTGGGCGCATGTGGGCCACACGATGCGCACCACCTGGCGCAGCCTGGTGCGGGCCTGGTCGGGCGCGCGCCTGTCGCCCGCGCCGAAGGATGCCGGTGCCGCGGCGCCGATCTATCGCCGGCTGTCTCGCTGGGCGGCGGCCTATGCCGTCGTGGCGGACCTGTGTTTCCTTACGCTGGGCGGCGAGCTGAAGCGGCGCGAGATGATTTCGATCCGCATGGGCGACGTGCTTTCGGAAATGTATCTGCTCTCGGCGGCGCTGAAGCGCTGGCGCGACGAAGGCCGGAAGGAGGAAGACCTGCCCCTTCTGGACTACGCCGCCGCGCGGGGTTTTGCGTCGATCCGCATCGCAATGGACGAGGTGCTGGAAAACCTGCCCGCCCGCTGGGCCGCCGCCTTCGGCCGGATGGTCACGCTGCCCGGTGGGCGCGCCCGCGGCCCCGACGACCGGCTGATCGCGCGCTGCGCCGAGTTGATCTTCGATCCCTCGGCCACCCGCGACCGGATCGTCGGGCGCCAGCACAAGGGCTGCGCACGCGACGGCATGGCCGAACTGAACGCGGCCTATGACGCGGTGATCGCTCTCGCCCCGCTGATGAAGAAGCTGCGCGAGGCCCGTCACACGCCAGACAGCGGGGTGGAGGCCGGGGTGATTTCCGAAGCGGACAGGGAGCGGATCGCGGATATGGAGCGCAAGGTATCGGAGGTTATTGCGGTGGACGAATTCACGCCGGACGAACTGGCCCGCTACTATGCCGGGTTCCGAGACGACCGGGCCGAAAGGGTGGCCGCGCAATGAGCCGCCCCGTCTATCTCGTCGATGGGGCCCGCACCCCCTTTCTTAAGGCCCGGGGCAAGCCAGGGCCCTTCACGCCCGTGGATCTGGCCGTGCAATGTGGCCGTCCGCTGCTGGCACGCCAGCCCTTCGATCCGCGCACACTCGATCTGGTGATCCTCGGCTGCGTCAACGTCATCGCCGACGAGATGAATCCGGCCCGCGTCGCCGCCCTGCGGCTGGGGCTGGGCGAGGACATGGTGGCCTTCACCGTGCAGATCAATTGCGGCTCGGGCATGCAGTCGATCGACACCGCCTATCGCTATATCCGCGACGGCAGCCACGAGATGATCCTGGCCGGCGGGACGGAGGCTCTGAGCCATGCGCCGCTGGTGCTGCGGCAGGAGGCCGTGGAATGGTTCGGCCAGATGTCCACCGCCAAGGGCCCCCTGGAACAGGCGAAGGCGGCAACCGGGCTGCGGCCCGATTTCTTCAAGCCGGTGGTGGGGCTGGAACGCGGCCTGACCGATCCGGTGACCGATCTCAACATGGGTCAGACGGCGGAAGTGCTGGCCCACCGCTTCGGCATCGACCGCAAGACCGCCGATGCCTATGCGATGGACAGCCATCACCGCCTGGCCCGCGCGCAGAAAGAAGGCTGGCTCGACGACGAGGTCATGCCGGCCTTCGACCGCGACGGCACGGCCTATGACCATGATGACGGCGTGCGCCCCGACAGCGACATGAACGGTCTGGCCAAGCCGAAACCGGCCTTCGAGCCGCCTTATGGCACCGTCACCGCCGGCAATGCCAGTCAGATCACCGATGGTGCCTCCTGGGTGGTGCTGGCCTCGGAAGAGGCGGTGGAAAAGCACGGGCTTACACCCATGGCGCGCATCGTCGATAGCGAATGGGCCGCGCTCGACCCCTCGGTGATGGGGCTGGGGCCGGTCCTCAGCGCCACGCCGCTCTTGCGCCGCAGCGGGCTGGGCAGGGACGATATCGGCCTGTGGGAGCTGAACGAGGCTTTCGCGGCGCAGGTTCTGGCCTGTCTCGCCGCCTGGGACGACGCGGGGTTCTGCCGCGCCGTTCTGGGCCTCGACGACGTTCTCGGCCGGATCGACCGCGGCCGGCTCAACGTCGATGGCGGCGCGATTGCCCTCGGCCATCCCGTGGGCACGAGCGGCAACCGCATCGTGCTGCATCTGGCAAATGCGATGCGGCGGCTGGAGCACAAAAGAGGTATCGCCACCGAATGCATCGGCGGTGGGCAGGGCGGTGCCATGCTGCTGGAGGCTGTGACATGAGCGGGCCGGTTCTGTCCTATCTGGGCGAGACGAAACGCGAGCTTGGCCCCGCCGAAACGGTCGAGGGCCACCCTTGGCGCCGAGGCGAGACCGATGGCGTGGTCTGGCTGGTGCTCGACTGCGAGGGCTCTACCGTCAACACCGTTTCCGAAGAGGTGCTGACCGGGCTGGAGGCCGAACTCAGGCAGATCGGCGAGAGCCGCCCGAAGGCCGTGGTGATCCGCTCGGCCAAGGACAGCGGCTTTGCCGCCGGCGCCGATATCAAGAGCTTTCAGGAGATGGGCGACGCGGGCGCGG
This sequence comes from Alphaproteobacteria bacterium, assembly GCA_030428025.1. Lineage (GTDB taxonomy): Bacteria > Pseudomonadota > Alphaproteobacteria > Rhodobacterales > Rhodobacteraceae > Roseovarius. Next base: position 1,176 of record JAUIBJ010000242.1, on the reverse strand, counting down.
CGGAGCTGCTGAAAAAGGGCCATGGCGTTCTCGATCGGCTCGAAGGGCTGTCCTGCCCTACCATCGCCGTGGTGCATGGCAGCGCGCTCGGCGCCGGGTTCGAGATCGCGCTTGCCTGCGACCGGATCATTGCCGTGGAGGGTGCGAAATTCGGCTTTCCCGAGGTCAATCTCGGGCTGCATCCCGGGCTGGGCGGTACGTTCCGGCTGACCGAACGGATCGACCCGACCGAGGCGATGACGCTGATGCTGACCGGGAAATCGGCGCATACGAAGAAGGCGAAATCGCTGGGCATCGCCGATGTGGTCACGCAGGAGCGCCATGTGCGTGCGGCGGTCGAGGCCATCGTTTCCGGCAAGACCGACAGCCAAAGCGGCGGCCTCACCTCCTATGCGATGAAGCTGAAACAGGCGCGCAGCCTTGCCGCCGGGCGGATGCGCTCACAGACGGAAAAGAAGGCACCCAAGGAGCATTACCCCGCGCCCTATGCGTTGATCGACCTGTGGGAAGAGCATGGCGGCGACCGCGAGGCCATGCAGGAGGGCGAGATCGACAGTTTCGCGCATCTCCTGAGCACCGAGACCTCGCGGAACCTGCGCCGCGTCTTTTTCCTTCGGCAGGGGCTGAAGGACAACGCGCGCGGCGATGACGGCATCGCCCATGTCCACGTGATCGGCGCGGGCGAGATGGGCGCGGAAATCGCCGCGTGGTGCGCCATTCGCGGCAAGCGCGTGACACTGGGCGATCTGGAACTCGACCCGCTTGCCAGGGCCGTGAAACGCGCCGACGGCATCTGCCGCGACGCGCATCTGAACGATCTGGAGCGGCGCGACGCGCTCGACCGGATGATGCCCGACCCGAAGGGCTATGGGCTGGCCCGCGCCGATCTGGTGATCGAGGCGGCGCCGGAAAAGCCGGAGCTGAAGGAGAAGATCTATGCCGAGGCGGGCCGCCGCATGAAGGTGGGCGCCATTCTGGCCAGCAACACCTCCAGCCTGCGGCTCAATGAGCTGAAGGACGGCGTGGCCGATCCGGCAAGCTTTGCGGGTCTGCATTTCTTCAACCCCGTCTCGAAGATGCAGCTTGTCGAGGTGATCCGCCATACAGGGACCGACGACGCGACCATCGAGCGGCTGATGGCCTTCTGCGGCGCCATCGACCGCCTGCCGGTGCCAG
>JAUIBJ010000241.1 GCA_030428025.1 Alphaproteobacteria bacterium | reverse complement strand
TAAGAAAGAAGACAATTCGCCGATCGCAGCCTGGATAGTCATGCAGCCCCCATTCCCCTGTTCGAGTGCCAACTCTACGCGAAGCGGGTCAGGGGGGAAAGAACGGCTGCGGCGGGATTGTCGCCGGTCATGACACAATCGACGAAGCATTTTTTGACTGTCAAGATCAACGCCGCGCTGGCCTCGCTGGGCAATGGCTGGCAGCTGCTGCGCAAGCGTGGACCGGGCAAGATCCAGTTCTGGTTGATAGCCCTCGTGGTGGGCTTTGCCGCAGGCTTTGCCGCGCTGCTTTTCCGAAGGGCGATCACCGCCTTGCAGACCTTCGTCTACGGGGCGGAGGACATGGCCAACGTGCATAGCGCCGCCGAGATCCTGCCGTGGTACTGGGTGCTGACCGTTCCCGTCGTGGGCGGGCTGGTGGTCGGCCTGATCCTGCACCGGTTCACGCCGGACGGGCGGGTGCGGGCGGTGGCCGACGTGATCGAGGGCGCGGCGTTGCAGGAGGGCCGGGTGGAGGGGCGCGAGGGGCTGGCCTCCATCGCGGCCTCGATCATCACGCTCGGCACCGGCGGGTCGAGCGGGCGCGAGGGGCCGGTGGTGCATATGGCGGGTGTGATCGCGTCCTGGGTCAGCAACCGGATCAATGCCGACGGTGTTACCGGCCGCGACCTTCTGGGTTGCGCGGTAGCGGCGGCGGTCTCGGCATCTTTCAACGCGCCCATCGCCGGGGCGCTTTTCGCGCTGGAAGTGGTGCTGAGGCATTTCGCGCTTCATGCCTTCGCCCCGATCGTGATCGCCTCGGTCGCGGGCACGGTGGTCACCCGGCTGGAATTCGGCGATCTGGCGGAATTCGACCTGCCGATCACCAGCGCGCTGGAGTTCTATGTGGAACTGCCGGCCTTCCTTATCCTCGGGCTGATCTGCGGGCTTGTGGCGACGGCGCTGATGCATGCGATCCTCTTTGCCGAGGACACGGCGAGCTATGTGCAGATGCGCACGCGGCTGCCGCGCTGGCTTCGCCCGGCGGTGGCGGGCGCGCTGCTGGGGCTGCTGGCCATCTGGTTTCCGCATATCATCGGAGTGGGTTACGAGACGACCCTCGCAGCGCTGTCCGGAGAGATGCTCCTCTACGAGGCGATGGTCTTTGCGGTCCTCAAGGTGGTCGCCGTGGCGATCACGCTGGGCGGCCGCATGGGGGGCGGGGTGTTCTCGCCCTCGCTGATGGTGGGGGCGTTGACGGGGCTGTCCTTCGGGCTGATCGCCACCGGCCTCCTGCCCGACTTCTCGGGCGCGCCTGCACTTTACGCGCTGGCCGGCATGGGGGCGGTGGCGGCGGCGGTTCTGGGGGCGCCGATCTCGACCACGCTCATTGTCTTCGAACTGACGGGCGACTGGCAGACGGGGCTTGCGGTGATGGTGTCTGTGTCGCTCTCCACGGCGCTTGCGTCGACGCTGGTAACGCGGTCCTTCTTCCTCACCCAGCTGGAAAGGCGCGGCATACGGCTGGCGGCAGGCCCGCAGGCCTATCTTCTGTCGATGTTCCGTGCGTCGGGCGTGATGCGCAAGCTCGAGGACGCGCGCGGGGCCACGAAAGAGCGCTGCTGGGAACTGATCGAAGACGGGATCTATATCGACGCCAGCGCCACGCTGGAGGCGGCGATGGCCACGTTCGAGCGCACGGCCGAACCCTTCCTGCCGGTGGTCACCCTGACCGGTGAGGGCAAGCCGCCCGAGCTACTGGGCGCGCTGTTTCATGTGGACGCGCTGAGGACCTACAACCGCGCGCTTGCGGCGGTCTCACGGGAAGAGCATCGTTGATCCCATATTCTGACAAAAGAACTCAAGTTCTGGCTTGACCTGCGTGGCGAATCCTTTAGTTGACTAAAACAATTGGTTTTAAGCACGGGAGTCCGACATGCCAAACCCGACCCGAGTTTCCGTTCTGGCGCTGGCCGCCGGCCTTGCCATGGCCGCAGGCGGCGCCTTCGCAGATGGCGAGCTGAACCTCTATTCGTCTCGTCACTACGACACCGACGAGCGGCTCTATTCCGATTTCGAGGAGATGACCGGCATCACCATCAACCGGATCGAGGGCAAGGCCGACGAACTGATCGCCCGGATGAACGCGGAGGGCGAGAACTCGCCAGCCGACGTGCTGCTGACGGTGGACACCTCGCGGCTGGCCCGCGCCAAGGAGGCCGGCGTGCTGCAACCGGTGGAGAGCGACGTTCTGGAAGAGAGGATCCCCAGCCATCTTCGGGACGAGGACAACCAGTGGTTCGGTTTCTCGCAACGCGGCCGGATCATCTTCTATGACAATCAGGACGTGACCGACCCGCCGCAGACCTATGCCGATCTGGCCGACCCGAAATACAAGGGCATGATCTGCATCCGGTCGTCTTCAAATGTCTATAACCAGACCCTGCTGGCCAGCATTGTCACCCATGAAGGCCCCGAGGCGGCCAAGGCCTGGGCCGAGGGCGTGGTCGCCAACATGGCCCGCGACCCCCAGGGCGGCGATACAGACCAACTGCGCGGTGTGGTGTCGGGCGAATGCGAGATCGCGGTCTCGAACACCTATTATTTTGCGCGCGCGATCCGAACGGAAGTGGATGGCCTCTCCGACAGCCGCGACATGATCGGCTGGGTCTTCCCCAATCAGGACGGGCGCGGGGCGCATATGAACCTCTCGGGCGGCGGCGTGGCCGCGCATGCGCCGAACCGCGACAATGCCGTGAAGTTCCTCGAATACCTCTCCAGCGACAGCGCGCAGAAGTATTTCTCGGCCGGCAATGACGAGTTCCCGGCGGTCGAGGGCGTGGATCTGGCCGACAGCGTCGAGGCCCTGGGCGACTTCAAGGCGGACACGGTCGATCTGTCGGACGTGGCAAAGAACCTGCCGCAGGCTCAGAAGATCTTCAATGAGGTCGGCTGGAGATAGGCCGGGCGACCCGTCCGACGAGTTGAAGAAGCGCGGGCACCGCCCGCGCTTCTTGTGTGTCGGGTCCGCGGCTCAGATGCGTTCGACGGTGATCTCTTCGCCGGGCGCGAAGGCGATGTGGTCCTTGATGCGCTGCACCCCCTCGGAGGGGTCCTCATAGCTCCAGGCCGCATTCTCCAGCGTCTTGCTCTTGGTCACGATCGAGAAATAGTTCGCATCGCCCTTGTGGGGGCAATGCGTGCTTTGATCGGTGCGGTCGAGAAAGGCCATGGCGATATCGGCGCGCGGGAAGTAGATCACGTCCGGATAGCCCTCCTCGCTGAGGGACAGGGCGTTGCGGCTTTCCACCAGAATGGCGCCGCCAGCCCGCACGCTCCAGTTGCCCTCCGCCTTGCGTATCGCGATCTTCGTCATGTCTTTCGTCCTTCCTGTTGTCGTTCCTGTCCGGTCTGCCCGGAGGTATAGCCGAAATGGCGGGCCGATGTGACACGCATGTGTCAAAGCGGCGCGGTCGCGGCCTCCAGCCAGTCGCGCGCGGGCCCGCTCAGACGCGGGCCGATCTTTTCGGCGCAGGCGGCATGATAGGCGTTCAGCCAGTCGCGCTCGGGCCCCGTCAGCATTTCCGTCTCAATGAGCCGCCGGTCGATGGGCACGAAGCTAAGCGTCTCGAAGCACAGCTTGCCGCGTTGGTCGCCGCCGGGCAGAAGTTCGGCCTCGGTCACTGCCAGCAGGTTTTCGATGCGGATGCCGAAGGCGCCCTCACGGTAATAGCCGGGCTCGTTCGACAGGATCATGCCAGGCCTGAGCGGCACCTCGCTGAGCCGCGACAGCCGCTGCGGGCCTTCGTGGACGCACAAATGCACGCCCACCCCGTGGCCCGTCCCGTGGGCATAATCCTGATCCGCGAGCCAGAGGGGATAGCGCGCCAACACATCGAGGTCGCGCCCCGCCAGCCCCTTGGGCCAGCGCACCCGGCTCATTGCGATCATCCCCTGCAGCACGCGTGTGAAGGCCGCGCGCTCCTCGGCGCCGGGAGGGCCCACGGGCAGGGTGCGGGTGATGTCGGTGGTGCCGTCCAGGTACTGACCGCCGCCGTCGAGCACCAGCAGGTCGCCCGCCTGAAGCGTGCGGTTGGTGCTTTCCGTCACCCGGTAATGCGCCAGCGCCCCGTGCGGGCCCGACCCGGCGATGGTGTCGAAACTGATGTCGAGCAAGGCGCCGGTGGCGCGGCGTTCCACCTCCAGCTTGGTGACCACGTCAATCTCGGTAATCGTGCCGGCGGGCTGGTCGCCGAACCATGCGAGGAACTGGCACAGTGCCGCGCCGTCGCGCAGATGCGCCTCGCGCGTGGCGGCGATCTCGGCGTCGGTCTTGCAGGCCTTGGGCAGGATGCAGGGGTCGTCGCCCCAGTCGAGCGGCACGCCGGCTTCGTCAAGCTGCCGGGCGACCCAGAGTGGCACGCTGGACTTGTCCAGCCGCACCGGGCCCGTGAGGCTGTTCAGCCCCGGCCCGAACGCGTTGGCGGGGCGGATAAGAACCTCCTCGCCCAGATGGGCGCGCACCGCGTCGTCGAGCTTCTCGGCATCGACATAAAGCGTCAGCTGGCCGGTGTCGTGCAGCACGGCGAAGGCATGCGGTACCGGGTTGCGGGGGATGTCACTGCCGCGGATGTTCAAGAGCCAGGCGATGGAATCGGGCAGGGTGAGCACGGCGGATTCGTGGCCGGCCTCTGCCAGCGACCGGGCCAGCCGGGCCCGTTTTCCGGCATGGCTCTCTCCCGCCAGATCGTCGGGATAGACCCGGATCGCCCCTTGCGGCGGGGCCGGGCGGTCCTCCCAGATGCGGTCGATCAGGTTGGGCGAGGGTCGCAGGGCGACGGGGCTGCCGGCCAACCCCTGCTCCAGCGCCTCGATCTGCTCGGGCGTATAGAGCCACGGGTCGAAGCCCACCTCGCCCTGCTCCAGATGCTCCCGCAGCCAGGCGGTTGGCTTGGTCTCGGGCCAGTCCACCGGGGTGAAATGGCCAGTGTCAACCTGAACCTTGACTTGCGCGCGGTAGCGGCCATCGACGAAGACGCCGGCCTTGTCGGCCAGAACGATGCAGAACCCCGCCGAGCCCGTGAAGCCGGTCAGCCATGCCAGCCGGTCGTCACAGGGGGCCACGTATTCGCCCTGATGCGCATCGGCCCGGGGGACCAGGTAGCCCACAAGCCCCTCCGCCGCCATCGCCTCTCGCAGTTGGGCCAGGCGCGGCGGGCCCTGTTCGGGTCTTGCGGTGTCCTGAAAGGATTGGAACATCGGGTCTCCTGTCGATTGGCGGCCTGCCGGCGTGGATCATGAAGGCACCCGCCCCCGCTGGCAAGGGGGGCGGGCCGCGGGCGTCATTTCTTGTCGTAGCCGGGCAGTTCGATCGGCCGGGGCCCTCGGGCCATACGCGCGCGCCGCGTTTTCAACAGATGCTCAAGGAGCTTGATCTTGGCCTGAAGATAAGCGCGCCGCGCCGCGCGATAATCCTTGAGAAGCTGAGCATAGCGTTTGTCCATTCGGTCCTCCATACGCTCCATGCCCGGGGCGCACCGCGCACCCCGACCGTCATGAAGCGGGCAGGAGGGAGAAATCTATGTCGGTGAATGGGACATTCCGCTCTGTTACCGGAGAGGCGGAGCAAAGGCAAGCCGGTTGAGGGCATGTCACCCGCCCGACCGGCCGTCCCGATCTCCATCAACCGGGGCGGAGCTTTCATCTTGCCGGACATACTCCCGCCGGAGGCGTCCCGGCGCCCGGAGGGGCGCCAGTCAACCCGCCTTCTTGATTCCGATCAACCGGGCACGCGCGCGCGGATCGCTGTCGAACAGCGCGGCCAGCTGTTCGGTCATCGCGCCGGCCAGCTGGTCGGCGTCGGTGATGGTGACCGCGCGGTCGTAATAGCGGGTCACGTCATGGCCGATGCCGATGGCCAGAAGCTCCACCTGCTTGCGCTTCTCGACCATGGCGATCACGTCGCGCAGGTGTTTTTCGAGGTAGTTGGCGGGGTTCACGCTCAGCGTGCTGTCATCCACCGGCGCGCCGTCAGAGATCACCATCAGGATCTTGCGCTGCTCGCGTCGGTTCACGATCCGG
>JAUIBJ010000240.1 GCA_030428025.1 Alphaproteobacteria bacterium | reverse complement strand
GCATCCGCAAGGACGGGGAACGTTTCATCCAGCATCATTTCTTTGTCGTGCGCCCCACGCCGGAAACCCGGCAAGGGAAGATCCTCTTCATGCTCGCGACAGGCACCTGGACCGCCTACAACGACTGGGGTGGGGCGAACCACTATTTCGGCACCTGGGGGCCGAACGGGAACGAAGGTTCGCCACATCTCAGCCTGCACCGGCCATGGACACGGGGCATGGTCTGGCTACCCAAGGGTGCCGCGCGGATCGCTCAGAACAGGATGCCCGAGATGAACGACCTCCCCGGCTATCCCTCCAAGGAATGGGGCTATTCCCACGGCTTCGGCCAATACTACGCCGCCGCCGGCTGGGCACAGTTCGACCGGCACTTCGCCGTCTGGGCCGAGCGGCAGGGCTACGGCTTCGACATCATCACCCAGACCGACCTGCACCTGCGGCCCGAGATCCTCGACGATTACACCTGCCTCGTGACAGTGGGACATGACGAGTACTGGTCGTGGGAGATGCGAAAGACGGTCGAGGATTTCGTCGAGCGGGGCGGCAATTTCTCCCGCTTCGGTGGCAACTTCCTGTGGCAGATCCGGCTGGAGGAGGACGGCGCGCGCCAGGTCTGCTGGAAAACCAAAGCACCAAAGATGGACCCGGTCCGCGATGATCCGGAGAAGAAACACCTGCTTACCGCCTCGTGGGAGAGCGGCGCGGTCAACTGGCCCGGCGCTTCGACCGTGGGAGTGAACGGCTGCCACGGCATGTACGGAAGCTGGGGCGGCTTCGCGCCGCGCGGCTCGCGCGGATTCACCGTCTATCGGCCCGAGCACTGGGCCTTCGAAGGCACGGACCTGCGCTATGCAGACATCTTCGGTGCCGAGGCCGCGATCTTCGGCTACGAGGTCGACGGCCTGAACTACACGTTCGAGCGCGGCCTCCCCTATCCGGTCGCCGACCCCGGCACACCGGAGGGAATCGAGATCCTCGCCATGAGCCCCGCCGTGCTTTTCGAATACGAGCACGAAGGGCCGGGCTATCGCTACTACGTGCGGGATTCCGACCTTGATGGGCTGGCAGAGCTCGGGCCGGACGACTACGCGACCAACCGGCGTGCATACCAATACGGCTCGGGCATGGTAACCAGCATGCCACGTGGCAAAGGGCAGGTATTCTGCGCCGGTTCCTGCGAGTGGATCATGGGGCTGACGCGCCGCGATCCGTTTACCGAAACGATCACACGCAATGCGCTGGACAGGTTCAGCGGCGAGGCCTGATACGCGCGCCAAGGGAGGGGGACATGAGCGGATACGATGGAGCCAGGGGATGACCCCCGCCTACGGCATCCTCGCGGACGATTTCACCGGCGGGCTGCTGGTCGCGAGCTATTTCGAGGAGGCAGGGCTGGAATGCCCGGTCTTCTTCGACCCTGCCGCGGCGGCCGGGGCCAAGACCCGGGCGCCCATCGTGGTGATCGCCACGCGCACCCGCCTCGCCCCGGTCGAAGAGGCCCGCGCCGAGATCGCCCGCGGCCTCGACGCGCTGGGCGCGCTCGGATGCGGTACCGTCGCCTACAAGGCCTGCGCGAGCTTCGATTCCACCGAAGAGGGCAACATCGGCCTGGCCGCCGACATGCTGGCGGATCGCTACGGCGACCTGCCCACGCTGATCAGCGCGGGATTCCCGGAGTTCCGCTGCACCGTCCACCACGGCCACCTTTTCTACCAGGGCATGCTGGTGAACGAGTCGGTAAAACGCTTCGACCCGGTGACGCCGATGCCCGACCCGAACCTCGTCCGGTTCCTGTCGCACCAGACCCGCACGCCGGTCGGCCTCGTGATGCACCTCGATCTGACGGACGAGGCGACGGCCCGCGCGGCGCTCGACCGGCAGGTGGCGGCGGGGCACCGGCATGTCCTGCTCGACTGTTCCGACGCGGGTGACGTCGAGATCAGCACGCGGCTCGCCCTCGACCGCCGCAGCATCGTCGCGAGCGACCCGCTCGTGATCTCGCTCGGCCTCGAGCTTGGCAAGGGGCGCGAGGGATCGGCCCCGCCGCCCCGCCATGCCAGGGGGCCGGCCGCGGTCATCGGCGGCAGCGTCGGCCCGGTGTCCGATGCCCAACTCGGCGCCTTCGAGGCGGAACATCCGGTCCTGCGACTGGAGCTGCTCGACGCGGGTGGCGAGGAGGCACTGATCGCCAGGGCGCTCGACTGGGCAACCTCCCGGATCGGCACGCCTTTTGGAATCACCACCTGCACCGACGAAGCCGGGGTAAGGGCCGCGCAGGCCGCCCTGGGGCGGCTCGGCGCGGCACGGCTGGCAGAGCGCATTCTCGCGGGAGTCGCGAAGGGCCTGCACGACCGAGGCGTGCGACGCTTCATCGTGGCAGGCGGAGAGACCTCGGGCTCGATCGTCACCGCGCTCGACATCCGCAGCGTCCGACCCTTTCCGCGCGGTGTAAACGGCGGCGGGTTCTGCGTCTCGGAGAGAACCGACCCGGTCTCTTTCTTCCTGAAATCCGGCAAACTGGGCGCGACGGATGTCCTTCTCCGCGCACTCAATGAAATTGAACTGGGGAGCCAGCCATGAAGACCGAAACCGAAATCCGGCAGGCCCTCGTCCATTACAGCCGCGAGTCGGTTGCGCGCGGCCTCTCCAACGCTACCGCCGGAAACCTCAGCATCCGCTTCAACGAGGGAATGCTGATCACCCCCTCGGGCATCGCGCCCGATCAGATGAGCGAGGATCAGATTGCCGAGGTCACTTTTGACGGTAGTTTCAAAGGTAAATGGAAGCCTTCGAGCGAATGGGCGCTGCACGCGATCCTCTATCGCACCCGCCCCGAGGCGCGGGCCATCGTCCACGCCCACCCGACCTATTGCGTGGCGCTCTCGGTTCTGCGCGAAGCTATGCCGCCGTTCCACTACATGGTCGCCTCCTTCGGCGGCAACGAGGTCCCCTGCGCCCCCTACCGCACCTTCGGCGGACAGGCGCTGGCCGAGGCGGTGGCCGGGACCATGGGAACGACATACAAGGCCTGCCTGATGGCGAACCACGGAATGATCGCCCTTGGCGGCAGTCTTGCTTCGGCCTTCGCCCAGACCGAGAAACTCGAAGTGCTGGCCCGCCAGTACCAACTCGCCCGGACCATGGGCACGGCAAAACTGCTTTCGGACGAGGAGATGGCCGAGGTCCACGAGGCCTACAAGTCCTACGGCTACGGCGAGCCCGGCACGTCGACCGGCTGACCCCTCACTCCGGGTGGCGCGGAGTTCTCAGCCCTGCCGTCTCGCCGCCATCGACCGGAAGGACAGCACCGTTCACATAAGAGGACTTTCCCGACACCAGCCAGGCGATCACCTCGCCCACCTCCTCAGGCCGGGCGATCCGTCCCGCCGGGATGCGCAGCTCCAGTTCCTGCCGCCGGCGGTTATCGGAGAGCACCTGCCCCATCATCCGCGTCCCGATCTGCCCCGGGCAGACCGCGTTGAACCGGACGAGATGCCCCAGTTCCAGTGCCAGCGCCTGAGTCAACCCGATCACCGCGGCTTTGGAGGCAGTGTAGATCGCCAGCTCCTCCTCTCCGACCTTGCCGGCGATGGAGGAGACATTGACAACTGCTCCCCGCCCCGCGATCAGCCCGCCCAGAGCGAGCCGCGTCATCAGGTAGACGCTACGGGCATTCACGTTCATCACCTCGTCCCAGTCGGCAAGGCTCGTCTCGGCAAAAACGTGGCGCCGGCCCAGCCCCGCGTTGTTCACCAGACCCGCGATCTTTCCGCCGCCGAGTTCCATCGCCCGATCTACCAGCGCGCTGCAATCCTCTTCGACCGAGACGTCTGTCCTGTGAAACAGAATGCCCTCATGCGCTGCCACCATCGCCGCCCCGGCCTCCGCGTCGCGGCCAGCGATCAGGACCTCGCGGCCCTCGCCGGCCAGAATCTCCGCCGCTGCCCGCCCGATGCCGTGAGTTCCGCCAGTCACAATGATCATCTCAGTTCCTTCCTGCCCCTGCTGCCAGTGCACCAGCTTTTCCAGCCCAATGAATCCATCCATATAATATATCAAAATTGCAACCCGTGGCGCCTTTTGGCGCACATAACCTAGATTCTTTCAGGTATCTCTTGGGATGATGCCAAAATTTTGCTGGTTTTTTGCTCGTTGACCAAAGATGATCAGCGCCATGATATATCCGAATCAAGTGGAGGACATCGTGGACGCGCTGGCCAACGATTTCACGGCAATCGAAGCGGAGCGTATCTCCCTGTCGGGCCTCGCCTCGGGCGCCGAGGTGATCCGGGATCAGTGGGGCATCCCACATGCCAGAGCCTCGAACACTTCCGATCTCTTCGTACTGAATGGATATATCCACGCTCAGGACCGGATGTGGCAGATGGAGGCCGCCCTGCGCCGCGGCATCGGCCGCCTCGCAGAATGGACCGGCCCCACCGCCCTGCCTGCCGACAGGCTGGCACGCCAGCTGGGTGCCGAAGCCGCGGCAAAGCGGGACTTCGCGGCACTCAAGCCCGCGACCAGGGCGATGCTGGAAAGCTATGCGCGCGGCGTGAACGCCTGGATCGACGCAGGCGGCACAGCGGCGGAGTACGAGTTGATGGGTGAAAAGCCGATCCGCTGGGAACCCTGGTTTTCTGTCGCCGTCATGCGCCAGCGCGGGATCCTGATGGGCTCGGTCTGGTTCAAGCTCTGGCGCGCCGCGGCGCTCGGGACCGTGGGCGCCGCGGCCGTGCCACTCCTGCGCTACGATGACAACGGGCCGGAACGGTACATCGTGCCGCAGGGCCCGGAAGGCCGCCGCCTGACCGCAACACTGGAAGAACTCGCCCCCGCCATCGAAGCCCTTTCGGGTTTCGGGCCGGAGGACGGCACCGTCGGCGGCTCGAACAACTGGGCGGTCTCCGGAGCGCGGACGGCCTCGGGAATGCCGCTGGTCGCGGGCGATCCGCACCGGCAGTACGAAATCCCGGGCATCTACACTCAGTTGCACCTGACCGGCCCCGACTTCGATGCCATTGGCCTCTCGGTTCCGGGCGTCCCCGCCTTCCCTCACTTCTGCCATACCGAGAATGTCGCCTGGTGCGTGACCCACACCTTCGCCGATCTTCACGATCTCTACGTCGAGGACTTCTCGGACGGCGGCGCGACCTATCGCACCGAGAGCGGCACAGAGAAGACCGTCACAAGGGAAGAGACCATCGCGATCCGCGGCGCTGCCACCGAGACCATCACCGTCCACGAAACCCGCCACGGCCCGGTGATCGCAGGAGACCCGGCCTCCGGCAAGGCTTTGGCGCTCAAATCGGCACAGCTCTTCGACACCGACCGCTCGCTCGACTGCCTCGTGCCGATGCTGACGGCGCGCTCGCTCGATGAATTCTATGACAATTGCAAGGGCTGGGGCGTGATCGACCACAACGTGGTCGGCGCCGACCGGGACGGCCATATCGGCGTGCTGATCCGCGCGATGGTGCCCGACCGCGACCGGGTCAACGGCTGGCTCCCGGTTCCCGGCTGGACCGGCGAACACGAATGGCATGGCTACATCCCGTTCGAGCGGATGCCACGCGAGCTGGACCCCACTGCGGGCTACATCGTCACGGCGAATAACCGGCCCGTCCCCGAGGATCACCCGGACTACATCACGACCGACTGCCACCCGACCACCCGCGCGCGCCGACTTGCCACGCGGATTGAGCGGCTCTCGGGACTCACCACCGGAGACATGCAGGACTTCCTGCGCGACACCGACAGCGAACCGGCGCGCGAGATCGCCGCAAAGATCGTCGGCGCCGGGGACGGCCCGCTGGTTGACGTGCTGAAGACCTGGGACGGGCGGATGGATCCCGGCCTCACCGCGCCGACGATCTACTACACGATCCGGCAAGAGATGACCCGCATCCTTGGCCGCCGCTCGGGGCTCGACAAGGCATCGGCCCATGTCGCCGCCTCACCCGCACCCGGCATTCCCGCGCTGAACCAGCTTTGGTGGATTCTGCCGAACCTGCTGCGGGCGAACGATACCTCCCTGCTCGACGGCACGAGTTGGAACGACGTGATCCGCGAGGCCATCGCCACCG
>JAUIBJ010000239.1 GCA_030428025.1 Alphaproteobacteria bacterium | reverse complement strand
GCCGCGCGCCGGTGCCATGTTCGTCGGGCAGCGGCGTGCCGATCATGTCCCGGATCGCGGCGGCGATCCTGCGGGCCAGCACAGTGGCCGGATCGCTCGGGGATTTGACATCGACCGGGTCGTACCATTCCGGGTCTTCTTCCGCTCCCGGCCGCTCTGCCAGGGGCCAAAGGTCAACCCGGCCGGGCATCGCCGTCTTGTGCGCCTTGTGACCCTGTTCCGGCAGAAACCCACTTTCGGCGTGCCCTTCAAAGCAGGCATCGACGACTCTGAGGACAGCTGGGGCAGAGCGGAAAGAGACCTCCATGTCGAGATCCTGCAGTTGCAGGGGCATGTTGGACAGGCGCGCGGCGAATTCCGCCTTCATCCGATCGAAGGCTTCCGGGTCGGCACCCTGGAAGGAATAGATCGACTGTTTCTTGTCTCCCACCACGAACACGGTGCGCGGCCGTCCTGCGCGTGCACCCTCGCCGCTGGTGAATTCCCGGGCCAGGCGCTCGATCACCTCCCATTGCGCGGGGCTGGTATCCTGGGCTTCATCCACAAGGATATGGTCAAGGCCGCCATCAAGCTTGTATAGCACCCAGTCGGCGACTTGCCGGTCGGTCAGCAGGTCTCGGGCGCGCAGGATCAGGTCGTCAAAATCGAGCCAGCCCCGCACTGACTTGGCGGCCTCCAGCGCCGGCAGGAAAACACAGGCGAAATCGTGCAGCGCCTTCGTTCTCTCCATCGCCGCAAGCGCCAGCCGCGGTCCGCGCGCCGCCTCGACCCGCGCCATGAACGCTTCGAGCTCCGGCATCAGATGTGTGATCGCCTCGCGGCAGGCCTTGGTCGGAAACGACCCTATCTTGGCGCAGAACGGGGTTTTTGCGCCCGGGCCGGTGAGGAACACATCCTCGAGCACGGGGAGCGCACCCATCCCCATGGGCCCGATACCGGAGAGCTTGGCCGCTGCCTTGCCATCGTTGGCCCCGCTCTTTGACAAGGCTGCGACAAGCTCCTGAAGCAGCGCCTGCTCATCCCCAAGAAACACGCGCGCCGAGAGTTCATCGGCACAAAACCCCGGTGTCTGCCCGAAGAGCGTGGCCAGCCGGTTCTCGGTCAGTGGCGCGGCAAACCAGGACCGGTTGCGTACCATCTCCGCCGTCAGGTCGTCGAGTGTTTCGCCCGTGAAATGCCGCGCGAGGCAATAGAGTGTGTCGGCGCGCGGCCCAGCGGCGATTTCTTCGACAATCTCGGCACGTAACAGGATGGCGGCGCGATCCTCCATCTCGGTGAATTGCGGGCTTATCCCGGCCTCGAGCGGAAATCGCCGCAGAAGGGCGCTGCAGAAAGAGTGGATGGTTTGAATCTTCAGTCCGCCTGGCGTTTCGATGGCACTAGCAAACAGGCGGCGGGCCAGATTGAGCATGTCGGGTGTAATCTTAAAATCGTGGCCAAGCCCGCGCAGTTGCGTTTCAAGCGCTCCGTCCTCCAGCATCGCCCAATGCCCAAGCCGTTTGAACAGCCGGTTCTGCATTTCCGAGGCGGCAGCCTTGGTATAGGTCAGGCACAGGATATGCTGCGGGTTCACCCCTTCCAGCAACAGACGCGCAACCCGGTCCGTCAAAACCTTGGTCTTGCCCGAGCCCGCATTGGCAGAAAGCCAGGTCGAGCGGTCGGGCCGCGCGGCTGCGATCTGCCGCAGGGTGGCTTCGTCATGTCCCGTCATCGGCCCACCTCCTGCGGGTCGGGATCGTCGGTGATGTCCCATTCCCCGAACCGAGCAAGTTGGTCGTATTCGCCGGCGTGGCGCGATTTCTGCATCGCCCGGCGGGAGGTGAAGCCAAGCCCTGGCGACAGATAGGCCGAGATCAGCCGGTGCAGTTCCTGCCAGACCTTCTCGGGCGGCTCGGTATCGAGCGGCGCTTCTTCCTCGGGTTTGCCACTTCCCAGACTTATGAAGACCGCGCGGGCCACCGGGGCGGCAGGCAACTCGCCGAACCCGGCGCGTTCGGCAATGGCCGCTTCCAGAAGCAACTGCTTGTCGAAATGGCGCTGTTCCTTTTCCGAAGGCGCCTGACCAGTCTTGTAATCGTAGAGATGCAGATTGCCCCCCCGGTCGATATCGAGCCGGTCGGCAGTTGCGGTCAGGGTGAATCCCAGATCCTCCAGCGCGGCCTCGCCCTTCGCCTCGAAGGCGGCCGGCCCGGCGAGCAGCCGTCGGGCTATTTCGCCTTCGACAAACCGATCCGCCACCCGTTCCATCCGCGCCCGCCACATCGCCCGTGTGGCCGCCCAAGGCACGGTTTCAGCCAGAACAGAGACTGTTTTCTGCATCAGCCGATCGCGCGTAATATTCTCTGGGGTGTCGCGTGTGTCGCGGATGAAAATTTCCAGCGCCTTATGCAGCGCAATTCCGCGCAGCAAAGCGTCAGGCACCTTCATCAGCGGATCGAGAGGGTAGAGCCGAAGCACATGGCGCGCATAGATTGCATAAGGATCGCGGATCAACCGCTGGATCTGCGTGACGGACAATTGCCTTGGGCGCGCCTCGGGCGGGGGGCAGGGTGAGGGCCGCGTCGCCGGGGCAGCCGGCAAGGTTGCTTCGAGTGCCTCCGCCCGCTTCAGCCATACCACTCCCCGCGCCCGCATCTCCTTCAGCGCTTCAGGCCCGCCCTGATCCGGCAGGCCCGATAGAAGATTCTGCAACCGGTTCAGCCAGCGTGAGGGCACCGTTTCGGCATCGTCGGAGCGGATCGAGCGCGCCACCCAGACTTCCCGGGCAAGGAACGCCTGCTGGAAATCATGCGCCGATAGCCCGATGCGCCGCTCGGGCAGCAACAGCCCCGCCTGCCGCCGCAGATCGCGGTTGAGCCAGGGGTCAGGGCGGGGCGCCTCAGGCCAGCTCCCTTCGTTGAGCCCGCCGATGATCAGCAGGTCCGCCCCCTGCACCCGCGCCTCGAGCGTGCCCCAGATCTTGATGAGCGGATGCGCCTTGACGGGGGCCCGCACGCTTTCGCGAAGGAAGATGGCGTGAAACAGGCTTGCATAGTCGCGAGTTCCAAGGTTTCCGCCATTGGGCGCGTTTTCGATCAGCTCGGTCACGGTCTTCTGTGCTTGCTGCCCGTCATCCCCCTCCCAGAGCCGGGAAGATCCAAGGCCCGCCGGCCCATGCGCGATGCGCTCGGCAAGGTCCATATGATAGGCGGCAAGTATCTGCAAAGGGCGATCGCCCGTTATCTGTTGTCCGGTGAAACAGGCCACAAGCCAGTCCGTCCAGCCCTGCACCTCGTCGCCCTTGATCCCGGTGGCCCAGGTCGCAAGGCTATCTGCGTCGGGATAGGGCGGCCCATGCCGGCGGAGGTGCAGTTCCAGTTCTCGCGAGAGCCGCAGATGCGGCCCGCGCGGAGCACCGGAATGGGTGAGCGGGTTCTTCAGAAGGGTCAGCAGCGATTCTGCAGATAGCGGCCGGCTGAAAAGTTCCGCCACCTGCCGCAGGAACCGCCCTGTCAGCGACAGGTGCAACGGCACGCCGGCGCTGTCATCTGGCAGGATGCCCCAGCGATCGAGCGCGGCCGTGACCTGCCTGCCGAGCACCCGGTCGGGCGTGATGAGCGCGGCGGCCTGCCCGTCTTCCGCCGCCTGCCGCAACCGCATGGCGATGGCCAGCGCCTCGATCCGCTGCGAGGGGGCTTCCAGCAGGGTTACGTCCCGTGTCGCGGCGTCGATCCCGTTAAGCCGGGGCCCGTCGCGCCGCCACTGATCGGTGATCGGCGCCGGGCGCAGCGCGAGAGATAGAAGCCGGTTGCGAGGCGGATTGGCTGGCGCATCCCCCGTCCAGACCGTGACCTGATCCGGTCTGAGCCCCAGTTCCCTCAACAGTCTGACGAAGCGATACTGAGGGTGATCCTCCGACAGCATCGGATCGTCCAGCGCCTCCCACACCGCGTCGGGCATGTCCGTATCATACCCCGGAAGCACCAGCGCCCCCTGCGGCAGGCGCGCCACCGCCTGCATCAGGATCTGGGTCGTTCCGCGAGAGCCGGTGGAGCCCGCCACGATCACCGGATGCCCGGGCGGCCGGGCCTGCCATTGCGCGGCAAGACGCTCGACCGCAAGGCGATGCCTGGCTTCTGCGTCCGGCCGTGCGCCATCGGCCGAAAAATAGTCTCTGACTATGCCCAGAAAGCTTTGAATGCGCTCCCAATGCCCGGATTGATCGGTGATGTCTAGCGCGTCGATCACGTCCGGCGACACGCCCTCGCCATGCATTTCGTCCATCAGTCCGGCCAGGCTGTCAGCCAGGTCGTAGATCGCACTGCGCGGCGCCAGATCGGGCTGCTGGTCGAGCAGGGCCGCGACCAGTTGCAACAGTTCGAACCGCCGCCGCAACGGCGAGACAGTTGGCGGCAGCCCGTCGATGGGCCAGCTACTGCCCGGATCAGTCACCAGACCGACCCGCGGCAGAAGTCGCGCAGGCCCCTCGTCGAAAAGTTCGGAGATCCGCCGGGCCATCCGCCGTGTGTTGACCAGAAGCTGCACCTGCGCCAGCGCCTCGGGGGCGTCGCCCGCGCTCCGCTCCGTCAGCCCGCGCACAAGGGCACGGGGAAAATCCACGCCCAGGGGCACGGCGAAGACGCGCGGATGATCCGTCGGCTCAAACATGGCTGTGGCCAAGCATCTCCTCTGCCAGCGCGATGCCCTCCGGCCGGCCCACATCGCACCATTTACCAGGATAGCTCAGGGCGAATAGGCGGTTATCGCGCAGCATCCCGTCCCAGAGCAGGTTGAGCGAAAAGGCCGGCTCGGCGATCCGGGCGAGCCCGTCTGTCTTGACGATCTGAAGCCCGGAATACACCTCGCCCGGTCCGCGCACCGCCGGAACGCCCGACTGAAACAGGAAATCGCCCTGCCCGGAATGGCCGAAGGCGCTGTCGCGGGGGATGCAGAGCAGGAGCGCATCCATACGGGCCGGATCCCACGCCTCCGCCAGAAGGTGTAGCGGGTTGGGCCCCGACCAGACCGCATCGGAATTCATGGTGAAGACCGGCCCCGTCCCCAAGAGCGGCAGGGCTGCCCGCAGACCACCGCCGGTTTCGAGGATATCGGGCTGTTCCTCCGACAAAAGCACCTCCGTTCCCTCCAGATACCGGCGGAGCGGCTCGGGCCGGTAATGCAGGTTGACGACGATGCGCTTGGGCCCGAAGTCCCGGACCAGATCGAGCGCATGGTCGATCAGCGGCCGGCCGGCCACGTTGATCAGCGGCTTGGGTCGGTCGGCGGTCAGTGGCCCCATCCGGGTGCCGTAACCGGCCGCGAAGATCATGACGGAACGGGGGAGGTCGCGCATTGGTCTTTCAGGCGGTTGAGGATTTCGGGGCTGGGGGCCGGAAGTGTCTCAGCCAGCAGCGTGTGCACCGGGTCGAGGGTTGCGTGCGCCAGATCGCGCATGAGAAGCCCCCAGACACGGGGCAGCAGATCGATATAGTGCCGCTTGCCGTCGCGCAGGCAGAGCCGGGCGAAAACGCCCACGATGCGCAGGTTCCGCTGTACTCCGAGCAGGGCATAGGCGGTTCTGAAGGGCGCGTCGTCCACCCCTGCCGCGGCGATGTAGCGGGAAAGCATTGCCTTCTCGACCGAGGGTGTAACGTCGCGGCGCGCATCCTGCAGCAGCGAGACGAGGTCATAGGCGCGATGACCGGCCATCGCGTCCTGGAAGTCGAGCAAGCCGACCCGGGCCACGCCATCGCGTTCGGGTAACCAGAGCAGGTTTTCGGCGTGATAGTCCCGCAAGACGAGCACATCGGCCTCTGGCGCGTGCCGATGGAGCAGCCGGCCAAGTTCTTCGCGAAGGCGGTTCGCCGGGTCCGCTCCGGGTTTGCCGGTCGCTCCGGGCAGATACCATTCGAAGGCCAGTGCCGAGAATTCTGCCATGCGGTCCGGGTCGTAGGCCTGCAGGACAGCCGGAGGCGCGGTTTCGTGCAAGGTGCAAAGCACATCGATTGCGGCGGAATAGAGACTGTTTTCAAGCTCCGGCCGACGATCCAGCACCCGTGCATAAAGATCATCGCCCAGATCTTCGAGCAGCAAGAGCCCCGCCGCCTCGTCCTGGGCCAGGATGCGCG
>JAUIBJ010000238.1 GCA_030428025.1 Alphaproteobacteria bacterium | reverse complement strand
TAATAGTCGCCGTCGGCCGGGCCGCCCACCGCCTGAAGCGTGGTGCGGTCGAAGGTGTGCTGGTTCGCCATGTGCAGCTTGAGCCGCTCCGGCGACTGGCCGGTATAGCCCACGGTCCACATGCCCTTGTTGATCTCGAGCAGCGTGTCCTCGATATTGGGGGTCACGCCGTCATCCTCGATCCCGATATTGCGGAAGAACCGGTCATGGAAACCGAATTTCTTCGCAAAGAGGCCGATGATTTCGTGATCGGGCTTGGATTCGAAGAGCGGATCGACCACCTTCTCGCGCCACTGGATCGAGCGGTTCGAGGCGGTGACAGAGCCGTAGGTCTCGAACTGCGTCGCGGCCGGCAGCAGATAGACGCCGTCGGTGCGATCGTGCAGAACGGCAGAGACGGTGGGATACGGGTCGATCACGACCAGCATGTCCAGCTTCTCCATCGCCGTCTTCATCTCGACCATCCGGGTCTGCGAGTTGGGCGCGTGGCCCCACAGCACCATGGCCCGCACATTGTCGGGCTGGTCCATGTTGGCCTTGTCCTCAAGAATCCCGTCGATCCAGCGCGACACGGGAATCCCCGTCTCGTTCATCAGGTTCTTGTCCTTGCCATCGGCGCCTTTCATCGTGGCGAACTGGCTGCTGAGCCAGTCGAAATCCTCGCCCCAGACGCGGGCCCAGTGCTGCCACGAACCCTTGGACAGTCCGTAGTAGCCCGGCAAGGTATGGCTGAGCACGCCAAGGTCGGTCGCGCCCTGCACGTTGTCATGGCCGCGGAAGATGTTGGTACCGCCACCGCTGGTGCCCATGTTGCCCAGCGCAAGCTGGAGCACGCAATAGGCGCGGGTGTTGTTGTTGCCGTTGGTGTGCTGGGTGCCGCCCATGCACCAGATCACCGTGCCGGGGCGGTTGTTGGCCATGGTCCGGGCCACGCGGCGCAGCTGGCTGCCCGGCGTGCCGGTGACGCGCTCCACCTCTTCCGGCGTCCACTTGGCCACTTCTTCCTTGATCTGGTCCATCCCCCAGACACGGGTGCGGATGAACTCCTTGTCCTCCCAGCCGTTCTCGAAGATGTGCCACAAGATCCCCCAGATCAGCGCCACGTCGGTGCCCGGACGGAACCGGACATATTCATCGGCATGCGCGGCCGTGCGGGTGAAGCGCGGGTCGCAGACGATCAGCGGGGCGTTGTTCTGTTCCTTGGCGCGCAGCACGTGCAGCAGGCTGACGGGATGGGCCTCCGCCGGGTTGCCGCCGATGATGAAGATCGCCTTGGAATTGTGGATGTCGTTGTAGGAGTTCGTCATCGCGCCGTAGCCCCAGGTGTTGGCAACACCTGCAACCGTGGTCGAGTGACAGATCCTGGCCTGGTGATCCACGTTGTTCGTGCCCCAGTAGGCGGCGAACTTGCGGAACAGATAGGCCTGTTCGTTGTTATGCTTTGCAGAGCCCAGCCAGTAGACGCTGTCGGGGCCGCTCTGTTCGCGGATCTGCATCATGCCGTCGCCGATCTCGTCGATGGCCTGTTCCCAGCTGATCCGCTTCCACTCGCCGCCCTCTTTCTTCATCGGATACTTGAGGCGGCGCTCGCCATGGGCGTGCTCGCGCACCGAGGCGCCCTTGGCGCAGTGGGCGCCGAGGTTGAAGGGGCTGTCCCAGCCGGGCTCCTGCCCGACCCAGACCCCGTCGCTCACCTCGGCCACGACCGTGCAGCCGACAGAGCAGTGGGTGCAGATGGATTTCTTCAGATCCACCGCGCCCGTCGCCGAGGCCGCGGCATTGGCCTGCTGGACGGTACCGCCGGTGGCTGCAATCGCGGCGATGCCGCCGATTGCCAGACCCGAACCGCGCAGAAAGGCGCGCCGGTCGATCGAGGCCTTGGCCGCCTCGGACAGGATACTTGGCCGCTGGGGGCCTCTCGCAACCCCGTTGGTCTTTTTCCTAAGCATGTTGGTTTCTCCCTTGCTGGCGGGACCATCCCGCTTGCTTGGTACTTCGAAAAACGGCGCGGCGGTCGGGCGTCACGCAACCAGTTGCCATGCCGGGGCGACCTCGTCCGGACCATCCGGGCGGCGTCATCTTTTGGACAGGCTCAGAAACGGGCGCTGTCGAAATAGGCGCGGGTATGCGCGGTGTCCTGCATCTTGTCCGAGGCAGGATCGGGCTCAGCCGCTTCGGCCTGCCCCGTCCCGGCGGCAACCGCAAGCGCCGCAGCGGGCGCCGTCGTTCCGGCCAGTTTCAGAAAATCGCGGCGCGAGGCCTTGGTTTCCCGTGTCATCGTGGGTCTCCCCTGATGGTTCTGACGGCCCCGGAAGGCCGCCACTCGTTTGCGGATCACTCCGCGCTCATCCGAAAGCCTTCCGTCTCGATCTCCATGAACACCCGGCCGACCGTGCCGACCGCCGCATAGAAGACCGAATTCTCGGCGCCTTCCAGATCCAGAAAGAAATGCCCCGCCCAAGGGGCGATATGGCGGTTGAAGAACGTCTTCTGCGCCTCCAGCGACGCCGGCGCACCGAACCGGCCGACGATCATCGCGCCCATCATCTCCATCAGGCTGGCGATGTTGTCCTCGGGTTCGAACACGTTCTCGGCCCGCGCCAGTCCGCGCGCCGCCATGTCCTGCCGCAGAAGCGCCAGCGGCTTTTCGTTCAGAAAACCCGTCAGATAATAGGAGGCATAAGGCAGAAGCTCGCCCCGCCCCAGGCCGATGAAAAGCCGGTTGTATTCGCTCTCCACCGCCTTGGGCTTGCTGATCCTGGCAAGCCGGGCCAGCGTTCCGATCCCTTGACCCAGGTCACTGTCGTCGCCGGTCAGCCCCGCCGTCTGATCAAGCAGCATCGCATCCGGAGGCCGGGCCAGGATCAGCCCGAGAAAGTTGTAGAGATCGGCCCGAAGCCGGTCTTCCTCGGCGATGGCTGCGGTCTGCGCGGCACTTGTCATCCTGTTTACTGATCCTCGAATACGAATGTCATGCGGCGCCGGCCCGGGGTGATCTCGGCCACCGGTTCGTCGCTCTCGCCGGTCTCCCCGACCTCGGCCTCTTCTGGCACAGCCTGCCCGGCTTCGGAGCGCGGAGCCTCCTCGGGCTCTTCTTCCTCTGCTTCGGCCCCAGCGGCCTGCTCCTGCGCCTTCTCCAAGTCGTCAGGGCCGGCCTCTGCGGCCTCGCGGCGTGCCACCTCCTCGACATGGCTCAGCATGCCCTTGCCCACCTGATAGGCGGTTTGCAGGTTCTCGACCACGGTGGCCGCGTCGGTGTAATCCTCGCCGTACTCCAGCAGCCCGTCGAGATTGGCCAGCACCGGGTTGACCTGCCAGAGCCGCCGGAGCGCCCGCGTCCTAAGCCGCGCCGGCACCGTATCAGCCAGAAATCGGCGGAAATCGTCGCCCTCGGACAGGCTGTCGGGATCGGGCAGGCCTAGTTCCTCCAGAATTTCCTCGTCGGTCCTTTCGGACTGCGCCGCCTCGCGCTCGGCCCGGGCGGCAGCCTCGGCCGCCTCCTCCTCGGCGCGGCGTTCCGCCTCGACGGCGGATTTGCGGCGGGACCAGAAATCACTCATTGCATGCGCCTTTTCCTCAGCCCGGCGGGCGAGCGGTAAACATCGCTGATCTGCGGAACGCGCGGGTCGCCCACGCCGTCATCCACCAGATCGACGCGCTTGCGGTCGCGCTTGCGCTTTACGAAAATCTCCTCCTGATGGAATTCCTCGACGAAATCGCGCACCCAGGCAACCAGCCCGTGCGGCATCGGCACCTTCTCGACGATTTCCTCGCCGCTGTCGGAATAGTCCTGCGCCTCGTAAGGCGAGGCGGTGACCAGAAGCATGTCCAGAGCCTCGCCGGGCGCCTCTTCGCGCATCACCACATAGACGCTGGGCACCTCGGCGCTCAGCCCATGCAGATAGGCTTCGGTATCCGCGCCGTGCAGATCGAGCGGCAGTGTCGCGGCGTGGTATTCCACTGTCTCGCCCTCTCGGCGCATCTCGCGCCAATGGGCAGGTCCAGCACCGGGCAAAACCGCCACCACCTTCCACGTCCACGCCACCCAGCGGGTCACGCCAGGGGCCTTGCGCAGCACGATCCCCAAGGGCATGGTCCGAAATCTCGCCGGATTGTGGATCAAAATCTGTATCCTCCCTTCATCTATTCTGCCGCAACCTCGGAGAAACTCAAGTCAAACCGTGCATGCCACGGCATTCCGAGACGCAGGGGAACTCGCGCGCGAAACGGAAACCGGTTGTGGAGCAGACTGATTCAGGGCAAGATTCCGGCTGGATCGCGGGGCGGCGGTCAGGCCCGCGCCTGCTGTCGCCGAAAGGAAAAAATGGCCAAATCACTGATTACATGCGATTGTCTTGGCAGTCAGCAGCTCGATGCGACGGCGCTGGCAGAGGCCACGGGACTTGACGTTGCGTCACCGTGCACCGCGCTCTGCACCGCCCAGATCGACCGCGCCGCTGCCGCCCTGCAGGAGGGAGAGGCGATTCTCTGCTGCATGCAGGAGGCGCGCCGGTTCGAGGCCCTGGCCGAAGAGCTGGGCGTGCCCGCTCCGGCCTTCCTCGACCTGCGCGACCGGGCGGGGTGGAGCGACGATCCGGCCCCGAAACTGCCCAAGATGTCGGCGCTCGTCGCCGAGGCGATGCTGGAGGCGGCGCCGCCCAAATCGGTCGACGTGGTCTCCGAAGGCATCTGCCTGGTGCTCGGTCCGGCCGAGGTGGCGCTCCCGGCGGCCGAACAGCTTCAGGACATTCTCGGCGTTACCGTTCTTTTGGACGAGGCCGGCGACATCCCCGACACCCGCGCCTTCGACGTGACCGTCGGCCGGCTGCGCTCTGCCACCGGCGCTCTGGGCGGCTTCGAGGTGGTGATCGACGCCCTGCAACAGGTCGAACCCGGCGGGCGCGGCCCGCTTC
Organism: Alphaproteobacteria bacterium; assembly: GCA_030428025.1. Classification (GTDB taxonomy): domain Bacteria; phylum Pseudomonadota; class Alphaproteobacteria; order Rhodobacterales; family Rhodobacteraceae; genus Roseovarius. The sequence continues at coordinate 1,224 of JAUIBJ010000238.1, read as the reverse complement.
GGCTGACCGCGCCCCGCGATGGCGGCCTGTCGCACTGTGACATCCTGCTCGATCTGCGCGGGGGCACGCCGCTCTTTCCCGCCCCGGAGAAGCGCGAGGGCTATCTTCGCGCCGATCCCGGTCATCCGACGGCGGTGGCGCAGGCGGTTCTGACCGCCTCGCAACTGGTCGGAACCTTCGAGAAGCCGCTCTATGTCAAGACGCAGCCCGTCCTCTGCGCCCATTCCCGGGCCGAGCAGACAGGCTGCACTCGGTGCCTCGATCTCTGCCCCACCGGGGCGATTTCGCCGGCGGGCGAGCATGTGACGGTCGACCCGATGATCTGCGCGGGCTGCGGCGCCTGTTCGGCGGTCTGCCCGTCGGGCGCCATCGCCTATGACGCGCCGGCGGTGGACCTGACGATGAAGCGGGTGCAGGTGCTGGCCCGCGCCTATCAGGAGGCCGGCGGCACCGCGCCCCGGCTTCTTGTGAGCGACGCCTTCGGTGCCGAGATGGTGCGGCTTTCGGCCCGCCACGGGCGCGGCCTGCCGGCCGATGTGATCCCGATGGAGGTGCCGGCGCTGAACCTCTTCGGCCATGCCGAGGCGCTGGCCGCGCTGGCCGCGGGCTTCGCGCAGGTGACGTTTCTGCCCGGACCGGGCACCGACCGCGACGCGCTGGAAGCGCAGCGGGCGCTGGCCGAAGCGATCGGCGGCGAGGGACGCGTGCGGATGCTCGACACCACCGACCCGGAGACGATGGAAGAGAGCCTTTGCGGGGCCGAGGCCCCCACCCCCTGCGCCACGCCGGTGCGACCCATGGGCACCCGACGCCAGATCGCCCGGCAGGCGGGCCGCGCGCTCAACCCCGAGGCCGAGATCCTGCCCCTGCCCGAGGGGGCCCCCTATGGCGCGGTGCTGGTCGATACCGAGGCCTGCACCCTGTGCCTGTCCTGCGTATCGCTCTGCCCCTCCGGCGCTCTGGGCGAAAACCCCGACCTGCCGCAGCTGCGCTTTCAGGAGGATGCCTGCCTGCAATGCGGGATCTGCGCGAAGATCTGTCCCGAGGACGCGATTACCTACGAGCCGCGGCTTGACCTGACCGATGCGGCCCTGTCACAGCGCGTCCTGAACGAGGAAGAGCCTTTCGCCTGCGTGGAATGCGGCGCCCTTTTTGGGGTCAAGTCCACCATCGAACGGATCACCGAAAAGCTGGCCGCCCATTCCATGTATCAGAAGCCCGACG
>JAUIBJ010000237.1 GCA_030428025.1 Alphaproteobacteria bacterium | reverse complement strand
AGAACCCATGACTACGACATCTCGATCGTCTGCGGTTATCATGGCGAGCCTGGCTTTCACTCAGAACGTATACTGACCGAACGCGCCTATCCGGTGTGCAGCCCCGACTATCTGGCCTCGGTCCCATCGCTGCGCAAGCCCGCAGACCTTCTTGGGGCCACGCTCCTGCATATCGACGAGGCCGCCTTCGTGGGCTACCCTTGGCAGACGCAGCTGACCTGGAAGTCGCTGCTCGCCGAATTCGGCGTCGGGGTGCTGGAGCCGCTGAACGGGCTGACCTTCTCCAGCTATCTTCTGACCGTGCAGGCGGCGCTCAGGGGGCTGGGCGTGGCCATCGGCTGGCATCACATCGTCGCCGATTTCATCGAGGACGGCAGCCTTGTGTGCCCCTTCCCGATGTATCTGGAGCAGGACCGGCACCACTATCTCGTGGTGCCCGAGAACCGGATGGACCGCAGCGACGTGCGCGAATTCTGCAACTGGCTGCGCGACGAGATCCGCGAAACCTTCGCTCGGCCCGACATCCTTCCGGTCGAGACGGGCACGGAGGAACCGGCGCTGGAGCCCGACGCGTCGGCCTGACATTACTATTGGTCATGGCGCATCAGTGCTAATTGGAATTTGTCCTGACACGGGCCCTCGCGCAGTCTTGGCCGTGACGCACTCAGGCGAACGGGACGATGACAGACGCAGCCGCCTTCATGCAGGATGCCGGGAAGAAAAGGCGCGGCGGCCGGGCGGCGCGGCAAAGGGCGTTGCAGGCCTCGGCCGTGCATCACCGACCCGGGCTGGTGCGCAACATCCCCGTCACCGACCTTCTGACGGAGGAGGGGACAGAACTGATCCACGAGGCCGCCTTGCGGGTGATCGAGGAGATCGGCGTCGAATTCCGCGATGACACGGCGCTTGAGCTCTGGCGCCGGGCCGGGGCGCGGGTCGAGGGGGCCCGCGTGCGGGCGCCGCGCGATCTGGTCATGACGCTGGTCGGGACGGCGCCGCGCGATTTCGTGCATCACGCCCGCAACCCCGACAGGTCGGTCGCCGTGGGCGGGCGCAACATGGTATTCGCGCCTTCCTATGGCATGCCTTTCGTGCGCGACCTCGATGGCACCCGCCGCAATGCAAGGCTCGAGGATCTGCACAAGGTGCAAAAGCTTACGCATATGGCCCGGGCGGTGCATGTCACCGGAGGGCCCATCGTCGAACCAACCGATATCCCCGTGCAGCACCGCCATCTGCACATGGTGGCCAGTTCGCTTCTCTACAGCGACAAGCCGATCATCGGCGCGGTGACCTCGGGCGCGCGGGCCCGCGACACGCTGGCCATGGTCGAGATCGTCTTCGGGTCCGAATTCGTGGCGGACAATGCCGTCACCACCTCGCTGATCAACTCCACCTCGCCGCTGGTCTGGGACGGCACCATGCTGCAGGCGCTGATGACCTATGCAGAGGCCAATCAGGCGTCAATCTGTGCGCCCTTCTCGATGGCCGGAGCCAGCACGCCTGCAAGCCCCTTCGGCACCATGGTCGTGGTCAGCGCCGAGAACCTTCTGGCCATCGGGCTCACGCAGCTTGTCCGCCCCGGCGCGCCGGCGATCTTCGGCTGCCCGGCGATGACGGTGGACCTCAGGACCGGGGCGCCGGTCTTCGGCTGCCCCGATTCCGCCCTGATCCAGCTTCTGGCGGGGATGATGGCGCGGCGCTATGACGTTCCGCACAGGGCCATCGTGAACTGCGCCACATCGAAGACGCCCGACATCTATGCAGGATACGATTCCATGTGGGGGGCGTTTTCGGCGATCATGGCCGGCGCCAACTGGATCAGCCATGCGGGCGGTGTGCTGGACAACACCATGACGCTCTGCTTCGCCAAGCTCGTGCTGGATCATGAACAGATCGACGGCTTCTACCACTTTACCCGGGGCGTCGCGGTCGAGGATGCGGACGACCTGATCGCCGTGATCAAGGAGGTCGGCCCAGGCGGCCATTTCCTGGGTAGCGCGCATACGCGCAAGAGCAATCTGTTCGAACTCCGGCTGCAGGACACGTCGCCCTATGAGCAATGGGTCGAGGAAGGCCGGCGCGATGCGGCGGACCGCGCCAACACCGAGGCCGGTGAATTGCTGCAACGCTACGAACGCCCCGCGCTGGAGGCGGGCGTCGAAGACAATCTGCGGGACTTCATCGAACGCCGTACGCGGGAATTGCCGGTGGACGTGCCGGAATAGAGGGGCGACACGGCCCGCCCGAGGCTGGCGGCGGGTCCACCAAGCGCGGGGGCGCAAACATGATCTGGACCGAACGCAAACCTCTCAGACGGCTCAGCGTCGTCGAGGCCCATTGCGAGGGCGAGGTCGGCCGCGTCATCGTTGACGGGGCGGGCGCCATCCCTGGGGGAACGATGGCGCAGAAACTGTCCTGGCTCAACACAAGCGGCGACAGCCTTCGCCGTCTGGTAATGCGTGAACCGCGGGGGTTTGCGGCCAGCCACGCCGTGCTGCTGACCGAGCCCACCGTGCCGGAGGCGGATGCCGGCCTGCTGATCCTGGCCACCGACAAGGCGCATGCGATGTCGGGGTCCAACGTCATGTGCGCCGCGACGGTGCTTCTGGAAACCGGGCGGCTGCCGATGACCGAGCCGGAAACGACCGTGGTGTTCGACACCGCTGCCGGGCTGGTGACAGCGCGTGCGGCCTGCCATCAAGGGAAATGCACGCGTGTCAGCCTCCAGATGCCGCCCGCCTTCGCGCTGGTACTCGATGCCGAAATCAAGACGACGGAATGGGGCAGGGTGCGATTCGACGTCGGGTTCGGCGGTGTCTTCTGCGCCATCGTGCCCATCGACCAGTTTGGCATGGGTATTTCGCCCGGCGCGGCGCGCGAGCTGTCGGATCTGGGGATGGTTCTGCACGAGCGTATCGCCCGCGCTCAGAGAGCACCCCATCCCGACACGCCCGAACTGTCGGGCATCGCCTATGTGATGTTCCGGGCCGAGGAACCCGACGGCGCCACGCGCACCTGCAGCGTGCTGCTGCCCGGCCGGATCGACCGCTCGCCCTGCGGGACCGGCAGCACCGCGAACCTCGCCACGAGGCGGGCGCGGGGCCTGATCAATGTTGGGGAAAGCTGCACGACACGCTCGGCCACCGGCGGAACCTTCGCGGCCAAGCTTGTGTCGAGCCGGCGCTGCGAGGCGCGCGAGGTGATTACCGTCGAGATCACCGGGCGATGCTGGATCCACGGCTATTCCGAACTGGTGCTCGACCCGGACGATCCGTTCCCCTCGGGCTTCCTTCTGTCCGACACATGGGGGCCGATGGCGGGCCGGTTCGGGGCCGGAGAATAAGCGTTCCCGGCCGATGATGCGGCCAAGGCGTGTCGGATTGAACCTGAGCCGGGTTTTCGCGAAATGTCTAGTTGATCGAGTAACCACCGTCCACGATCAGCGACGCGCCGGTGACGAAATCCGAGGCCGCGCTGGCGAGGAAAACCGCCGGTCCGGCCAGATCTTCAGGCTCGCCCCACCGTCCAGCGGGCGTTCTGGCCTCGATCGCCGCTTCCTGGTCGGGGAAAGTCTTCAGATAGGAGCGGGTCATGTCCGTGTAGTGCCAGCCGGGATAGAGCGAGTTCACCTGGATGTTGTCCCCCGCCCAGGCGATGGCCAGAACCTTGGAAAGCTGCACGATCCCGCCCTTGCTGGGCGCATAGGCGGTGTCGTTCGGACCGCCGAAGATCGAGTTCATCGAGGCGATGTTGATAACCTTGCCGCCACCCAGTTCCTTCATATGCGGATAGATGGCCTTGGCCACCATGAAGGGCCCCTTCAGGTTCGTGTCGATCACCCGGTCCCATTCGTCGTCGGGCGTCTCTTCGGGGCGGAAACGGCAGGAGGTGCCGGAATTGTTGACCAGAATGCCGATCGGGCCGAGCACGGACCTGGTTCTGCTGACGGCCTCGGCGATGGAGGCGGGCGAGGTGACATCGCAGGCCACCGCCGTGGCGCGCACGCCCGTCTCTTCGACGGCCCTGACCGCATCAGCGGCCTTGTCCAGATCCCGGCAGGCGATGGCCACGTCTGCCCCCGCCCGGGCAAGCCCAAGTGCCATGCCCAGCCCCAGGCCTCGGTTTCCGCCAGTCACGAAAGCCGTTTTTCCATCGAGGCTGAAGAGAGACGCGCTCATGTTTTCTGTCCTTCCGGGGCGTGGAACCGTCGAACCGGGCGGATCGACCGGGTGACGCGACCGAGTATCGAGGCGCGACTCCGTCCGTTCAAGCGATGAGAATTCGGCCATTCTCATGAGAAGAAATCATGCCGGACGCGTCCCGACTCCGATCTGCTTCGTCTCGTCGTGAAACGGCAGGATGCCGACAGCTTCGGTAAATTGATGCCAGGCATGCTGATTCGTTCTGAAACTGGCCTCGCCGCGCCGGGACGTCTCCCAAGCCAACGGGTTGGCCCAGGCCGCATCGGTGCCCTGCGCGCGGTCAAAACGGTTCGTCTTGGTCTCTCCCGCGGTGTGGCGGGGCAGGGTCGGTATGCCGCGGCGATGGACCGGCACCCGCTCTTGCACTTACACTTAAGCCGAACCAAATAACTGGGATCGGTCAAGAACTGTCCGGCCTGAAACAAATCCTGTTGTGATCGGCGTTGCTCGTATGAGATTCCCGACGAAATCTGTGCAAGGGCCGGCCCCGGCCCCGAAACGGCGGGCCGCATGCGGGCGAGGAGCCGACGCGGCGGAATACCTGTCGGCGCACCGGGCGATCTGATGATCCGGGGTTCGCTTCTTGCCGCCGCGGCCGCCGGGCTGCTGTCCCTGCTGCTGCACGGGCTGGGGCTGAACGTGGCGGCCGGCGATGTGATGACCGAGCCCGAAGGCGCGGCCCCCGCGCCGCCCGAGACCGGTGTTGCGTTCGAGGATTTCGCCGAGGTCACCCCCTCCGCGCCCGAGCCCGAACCGGCCGAGCCCGCCGAGCCCCCCGAGATGACGGCGCCCGATCCGGTCGAGCCGGTGACCCCCACCTCGCGCGCGCTGGTGGCCTCGGACTCTCCCCAGCATGTGACGACGCCCGACAGCGGGACGGCCCAGGCGGTGGCGCCGGATGCCCCGGAGCCGGCGGAAACCCCGCCGCCCGAAGCCGCGCCGCCGCCCGAGGGGACAGCGGAAACGGCGGCCGAGACACCTCCCGCCGAGCCCCTCGAGCCGGATGCGGCGACCGAGATGGCCGAGGCGGCGCCCGAGACCGGCGCAGAGCCGGAGCAGCCGGACGTGCCGGAGGAGACGGAGGCCCCGCAGGAAAGCGTGGACGAGGCGCTGACGCCGGACGCGCCGGAGTTTGCCATCGCCGCCCTGCCGGACGAGCCCGACCTTCCCCTCGAGGCTGGCGACGAGACCGTGACGGGCTCGGCCGTCACCCGGTCGCTGCGCCCGCCCAAGGTGCGGCCCTCGGCGGAGGCCCTGGGCGCCCGCGAGGCGGCGCAGCCGGACGGTGCGGCCACCGGATCGCAGCGGACGGCGATCCAGAGCAGCGGACTGGAGCTTTTGGCGCGGGAGGGGATTTCGACGGGCCGCGCCACCGGCAACGCGACCACCACCAACTATGCCGGAAAGGTCCTGTTGCAGCTCAACCGCGCGCGCCGCATAACGACTTCGGCGCAGGGAACGGCCCGTGTGCAGTTCCAGATCGACCCCGACGGATCGGTGGCCTGGGTCCGTATCCTCAGCAGTTCCGGCACCGCCGGGATCGAACGCGCCGCAACCACGCAGGTGCGGAAATCGGCCCCGTTTCCCCGCCCGCCAGACGGCACCACTCAGCGGCTGGTCTTCGTGTATCACAGCGAATGATCGGCTAGAATGACATGCAGGACGTACCGGCCGGACGCCGGCGGCAGAAACGGAACGCAAATGAGAGAGGCACACGCCCGGGCTGTGCCGGCATAGAGGGAAGATGCAGATGAACATCATGCGGAACATGGCGGCGGCGGTCGTCGCCGGGCTGGTTGCAGGTGCCGCGTATGCGGAGGAGCCGGCAAAGGCCGTCTCGATCGAGTTGAACGCGGTCAAGCCCACCGACGGGGGCTGTACCCTGACCTTCCTTGCGGTCAACGGCCATGGCAGCCAAATCGAAAAGGCGGTCTATGAAACCGTGCTTTTTGACACC
>JAUIBJ010000236.1 GCA_030428025.1 Alphaproteobacteria bacterium | reverse complement strand
TGAAAGATCAGTTGCGCACGGCGGCGGTAGGCCTTGAGCTGCGCGCTGTCGAGACTGCCGATGTCAAGCGGGCCGTCCGCGCCGTTGACGATGATACGACCGCCCGAAATCGGCGTTGCCCGCAGGATCGCACGCCCCAGCGTGGTCTTGCCCGAGCCCGATTCCCCCACGAGGCCGAAGAACGCGCCCTTGGGGATATCGAGCGACACCTCGTTGAGCGCGCGCACCACGGCCGGCTTTCCCAGAAGCGAGCGGCCCAGCGGATAATGCACCGACAGCTTGTCGAGCGAGACGAGCGGTGCCTCGGTCATGCCACGTCCTCCCTGCTTTCGGTCAGACGCACGCAGCTTGCGACATGCCCTCTCGCCAGTTCGACGGGCATCGGCGTGGCGGCTTCGCAAACCGGGCCGACCCTTTCACGGCAGCGGGTGTGGAAGACGCATCCGTGCGGTCGTTCGAGCGGGCTTGGAATGTCGCCCGGCACAGGCGAGAGGGGCACATCAAGCGCATCAAGCCGGGGCAGTGCGGCCAGCAGGCCGCGCGTATAGGGGTGCTGCGGTGCGCGCAGAACCTGCCGCACGGGGCCCTGCTCCACGATCCGGCCCAGATACATCACCGCCACCCGGTCCGCGGTCTGGGCGATCACGCCGAGGTCATGGGTGATGAACAGGATGCCCATGCCGAACTCGGACACGAGATCCTTCATCAGGTCGATCACCTGCGCCTGGATGGTCACATCGAGCGCGGTGGTAGGCTCGTCCGCGATCAGCAGCCTGGGCTTGGTGGACAGCGCCATGGCGATCATCGCGCGCTGGCGCATGCCGCCGGAGAACTCGAACGTGTATTGATCAAACCGCCGCGCAGGCTCAGAAATCCCGACCCGGGCGAGCATCTCGATGGACAGCTCCTTGGCGGCTTTCCTGGAGAGGTCCGTGTGCAGCAAAAGCTGCTCGACCATCTGGTGGCCCACCGTCAGCGCCGGGGCAAAACTCGCCATTGGCTCCTGGAAGATCATCGAGATCGCGCCGCCGCGCACAGGCTTCATGTCGCGTTCCCGGCGCAGGGCCAGCACGTCGATCTCGCGCCCATCCACGTTGAGCATGATCCGGCTTTCAGGCGCATAGACCGCGTTGCGCGCGTTGAGCCGCATCAGCGACTTGGCGGTGACCGACTTGCCCGACCCGCTCTCGCCCACAAGGCCCAGAACTTCGCCCGGTGCGATCTCGAAGCTCACGTCCTCGACCGCTGTCACCAGCCCCTCATCGGTGCGAAAGCGCAGCGTGAGATCGGAGACGGAAAGAAGCGGTGCGCTCATTTCTGGTCTCCATACGGGTCGGCCGCATCGCGCAGCCCGTCACCCACGAACACAAAGGCCATCACCAGCACGATGAAGAAAATGACCGGAATGAAATACCATTGGTAATTCAGCAGCACATCTGCAGAGGTGGTGTTCTGCAACAGCACGCCGAGCGAGTTGACCGGATCCTTCAGCCCCAGCCCAATGAAGCTCAGCGCCGTTTCCGACAGCACCATGTAGGGAAAGGAGATCACCAGATCGACGATGATATAGGAGGTGAAGGAGGGCAGCAGGTGGCGGCGGATTACGTGGCCCGGCCCGGCCCCCGACAGCTGCGCGGCGAGCACGTAGTCCTGATTGCGCTCGACCAGCAGATGCGTGCGCACGCGCCGCGCAAGCGTGGGCCAGCCAATCAGCCCCAATATGATCGAGATGAAGAAGAACCGCGTCTCGGCGGACCATGTGTCGGGCACGAAAGCCGCCATCGCCATGAAGAGCGGAATGGCTGGCACGGTTCGGATTGCATCGGTGATCATCTGGATCACCCCGTCGATCACCCCGCCGAAATAGCCCGCGACCCCGCCGATGGCGAGCGCCATGAAAAAGCTGATCATGACCCCCATCGTGCCCACGGCCAGCGAGGTATAGACCGCGTGCAGCGTGCGCGAGAAGATATCCTTCCCGGCGTCATCAGTGCCGAAAAGGTGGATCTTGCCCCTGTCCACGCCAAAGAGATGCAGATCGCTCTGGATGACGCCGAAGAGCATGTAGGAATCGCCGCGCACGAAGAAATGCACATAGCGGCGGTCTTCGCGGTCAACGGTCGTGACCCAGCGGAAATTGGTGGCCATGGATCGCTCCCGCTTCACGCCGTAGATGAACGGGCGCATCGAACAGCCCTGCTCATCGCAAAACCGCGGGATCTGTGGCGCACCGTTTGTGTACTCCTTGTCGCGGCCCGCGATCGTCGGGTCATAGGGCGACAGGAAGGGCGCGAAAAGCCCCATCAGGATCAGGATGACGAGCACCACGCCCGCGACCATCGCCGTGCGGTTCCGCCGGAAGCGCGCCCAGATAAGCTGACGCTGCGAGGCCGTGAAATAGGCCTCTTTCTGTTTCTGGTCGATCTCTGGCGCGTCGCTCATCTCAGGCTCCCACCACCGATCTGCGCACGCGCGGATCAATCAGCGCCAACGCGATATCGGTCACGAAATTCAACGTCACGATGGAGGCGGTCAGCAAAAAGATGATCGCGCCCGCAAGCTGTTGGTCATTGGAGCGTGCAAGCGCCTCCAGCAGCAGCGCACCGGCCTCCGTCAGCGTCAGGATCGCCGCGACAATCGGCAGCTCGTTGAACACGCGGTTCAGATCGAAGCCCAGCGAGTTGATGATCGGCCCCAGCGCGTGGCGTGCCGGGTAACGCCATAGCAGGCGACGGCCATAGAGCCCGCGCGCGCGGGCGGCGGTGACGTAGAGTTTGTCGTTTTCGTCCAGCATGAGCGCGCGCACGGTCTGCAGCGCGAAGGCGGTGGCCGACCAGCCCAGGATCAGCACCGGCAGCCATGCCCGCGACAGGAAATCCTGCACCCTTGCCCAGGACCATTCCGCATCGCGGAACTCGTTCGAGAAGAGCCCGGTCATCGAGTCGCCGAACAGCACGGTCGAGGCGAGCATGATCATCAGCGCCAGCAGGAAGTTGGGCATGGCCAGCCCGAGGTAGGACACAAACCGCAAAGAGCCGTTCAGCCATGCGTTTCGCGAAGAGGCCGCGATGATGCCCACTGGAATGGCGATCAGGTAGGCAAAGATCAGCGCTGTCAGACAGATGCCCAATGATATCAGAAATTTGTCGCCCAAAAGGTCGTTGATATTCAGGCGTAGGATGCAGCTGTCGCCAAATTCGCCACGAAAGAACACGTTGCCCGTCCATGATGCCCAGCGGACAAGGAATGGCCGGTCAAGCCCGAGGCGGCGCTCCTCGGCCTCGATATCCTCCACCGTGATCGCCGCGCCTTGGGTGTTCTTGAAGGCGAGGTAACGCTCGGCACAGGTGCCGGGGACAAGCTCCATCAGGGTGAAGACGATCATCGACACCAAGAGGAGTGTCACAAGCGCCATTCCGGCGCGGATGAGGGTGAACCTCAGAAACTGTGCCACACTGTCCTCCAGGAGGGGCGTTCAGGGCGCGCGCTGGTCTTGGAGCCGGCTTTTTCGCGCGTGCCGGGCGAGACGTGCCCGCCCGGCAAGAGAGATCGGAAAGCCCGATCCTTATTCGTCAAAATACCACTGCGCCGCCCGGTAGGGATAGGTCCGGTAGTATTCGTAAGACCATGTCTTGAATTCCGGCACGTTCTTCAGCGCGTTGCGATGATAGATCGGTGCAGGCGCGATCACGGTGCCGATGAACAGCATCTGGTCCACGATCGCCTCGGCCAGCGCAGCCCCGGCTGCCGCCTGATCCTCCGAGCCCGGAGAGGCCGCCTGGAAGGCAATGCTGTCCTCGCCCATCTTGGTGACCCATGCTGGCGGCTCTACCCCGCTTGCACCGTTGGAGTCGATATACTCGGCCCAGAGCATGCCGGTGCGCAGGTCGAAATAGCCGTCGAAGGGCGGCACCCAGTAGTTGTTGGTGCCCATATGCACCGCTACCGGCTGCCCCTTGAGCCACATCAGCACATCGAGCTGGTTGGAGGATTGCGCCGAGCGATACTCGTCCGGCGTCACTTCCTTCACCGTGGTCTGCACGCCCACATCGGCCCAGTTCTGCGCGATGATCTCCACCACCTCGCCGGCGATGCCCTGCGTGGCGAACTGCATGTTGAGCGTGATCTTGTCGCCGCTCGGCAATTCGCGGAACCCGTCGCCATCGGTGTCAACCATGCCGATCTCGTCCAGCATCGATTTGGCCATGTCCGGGTCGAACTGGATGAAGGCCTCCTCCAGCGCGGAATCGACGAAATCGGGGCGCGGGGAAAAGCCGGTATATTGCACCGGACGGCCCTGACCGAAGAACGCAACCTGGTTGATCTCGTCGCGGTCCATCGCCACCGACATCGCCCGGCGGAACCGCACGTCACCGAACACCTCGCGCTTGGCGAGGTTCTCGCTGGTGACGTTGAACGCCAGCGTGTAGCTTGCGATCTGCGGCTTCAGCTGGACCGTGAAATCGCCCTTCTCTTGGTTTTCCAACAGCAGCGGCGCGGAGGCCAGCGTGAGCGATTGCGATTTGTAATCCGCCTCGCCGTTCACCAGCTTGAGGATACGCACCTCGTTGTCATTGGCGTAAATCTCGTCCTGCCGTGAGATATAGGGCAGTTGCTGACCGCTCGTATCCACCATGTGGAAATAGGGGTTTGCCACAAGCTTGCGCCCCTCGGTGGTGTCGGCCACGTAGATATGGCTTTCCAGCGTGGGGTGCGTGGCCTTGGGAAGACAGTCCAGCTTGTCGGGGTTCGACAGCATCGGCGAGGGCGTGTCGGTCCAGTCGGAATTGCCGTAATAGGCCGCAATCGCGGCATAGCCGTTCTCGAATCCGCATTCCTGCGCCTTGGCGTCGGCATCGGCGTTCACCTGCGGGTGATACTGACCGAGGAAATGCAACGGCTGGAAGGCCTGCGCATAGCTTGTGGCGAAATGCGCCAGAAGCCCGGGCTTGGGCGAGGGCAGGTTGAAGACAACCGTTGTGGCGTCGGGCGTCTCTACTGTCATCCGCTCACCGGCGACAAGCGCGTAATCCTGCGGCTTTTCACGGACGTTGGAATCAAGCGCGAGGTTGTCATACCAGAACTTCACATCCGCCGAGGTGAATGGCGCGCCGTCGGACCACTTGTGACCTTCGCGCAGCTTGAAGGTCAACTGTGTGTAATCCTCGTTCCACTCCCACGACTTCGCCACGTTGGGCACGATGGTCTGCAGATCGTCGGAATAGCGCACGAGGTTCACGTGGCGGATGGACAGGAAGTCAGATGTCCCGGCTTCGGTGGCGTTGGACAACGCGTTGAGCGTGCCGCCATAGCTGCCCACACTTGCATAAGGCACCACCACGAGAGGTTCGGACGGCAGGCGTTCTGCCAGCGGCGGCAGATCGGGGTTCCCTTGGATCTCGGCGTTGAGCGCGGCCGCCTCGGGATTCTCTGAGAATGCCATGCTACAGCCTGCGGCGGCCTCGAATTCAGCGAGTTCGTATTGCTGCGGATAGGCGCCTGCCGCGACACCTCCCATGTCCGCAACGGTAATGGCCGGGCAGGCCGCGTAAGCGTATGTGCCCATCAGAAGGCTTGCAGCCAACCCATAGGTGACGTGTTTCACGAGTGCTCCCCCGTTTTGCTCAGTTTATCGGAGCCTTCAATTAAGGAACGATCTGTAACAGGGGTGTGACCCCGAGCGCACCAAAATGGCCCTGGTGTCCGTCGTCAGATGATTTGGAGCACGACGACATGATCAGCATTGGAGGATCTGGCTCTTTTGAGTTTCAGTCTATGCTGCGGTCTGCCGATGCAGCGAGCAGCCTTTCGGGATGGTCCGCTCCTTGATCTCCTTTCGTCGTTTGAGGATGGTCTCGGCCCGACCGAAGTAGACGTCGGCGGGCGTCAGTTTGCCCAGGCTCTGGTGGTATCGGTGGTGGGTGCAATGCTCGATGAAATCACCGATGGCCTGTTCGAGCGCACCGGGCAGGTAGTAATTTTCGAGCAGGATGCGGTTTTTGGGCGTCTGGTGCCAGCGTTCGATCTTGCCTTGGGTCTGTGGATGGTTCGGTGCTTCGCGGGCAACGCATTGATAACGCACACAGATTCAGGGTGAAAAATCGCTGAAAAGGCCGAAATCCGAAGAATTTCCCTGTTAATTCCCTGTTAGCAGGGAAATCTGG
>JAUIBJ010000235.1 GCA_030428025.1 Alphaproteobacteria bacterium | reverse complement strand
CTTCGCGGGTCAGGCGGCGATCCTCGCATGGCTCGCCCTGAGCGGGTCGCGCCCCCCGGTGGCGCCACAGCCCCGATGGCTCGGCCATGGCCTGCTTCTGGCCGGTACCGCCGTCTATCCGTTTCTCGCGCCGGTTCAGGGCCGCATGCTGGCGGGGGCGGAGGTGGCCGGCATCGCGCCTGACCCGACGGCGGTGGCGAGCCTCGGCGCGGCCTTCCTGATCGACGGGCGCGGGCTGCGGCTGGCGGTTCTCTTCTTGCCCGCCCTCTGGCTCGGGCAAAGCGCGCTCACGCTTTATGTGTTGAACGGTGCGGCGGCGCTTCCCCCGGCGCTGGCTCTGGCCGCCGCGCTGGCGGGCGCCGTGCTGCTTCCCCGCCGATAGCGCCGCCGGCACCAGACTGTAAGCCTCCTGTAAGCCAGGCTGTGCATTCGGGGGCCCAGAAATCAACGGCATGTCCATTGAAGGAGATTATCATGCGCTCTCTGTCACTCGCGGCGGGGCTCGCCCTCGCGCTCGCCACATCCGTCAACGCTGCCTCGATCCCGGCCGGCGGGCATCTCGATTTCGACGTGGTCCGCAAGGGCAAGGATATCGGCGATCACAGCTACAGTTTCAACGGCTCGGGCGATGCGCTCACCGTCAGCGTGACCACCGACATCTCGGTCAAGGTGCCGATCATCCGCACCACCGCCTACAGCTTCAAGCACAAGAGCGTCGAATCCTGGTCGGGCGGACAGCTGACCTCGGTGCGCTCGGCAACCAACGATGACGGCACCCCGCACCAGCTGTCGACCGGAGGGCAGGGGATGCTGCCCGCCAGCCTCTGGAACGACGATACCGTGCGCAGCGGCACGCTGCTCAATACCGTTGACGGCAGCGTCATGCGGGTGCGGGTCAGCGACATGGGCACCGAACAGGTCAGCACCCGTCGCGGCACCGTCTCGGCGCATCACTATCGCCTCTCGGGCGATCTGAACCGCGATTTGTGGTACGATGCGCAAGGCAATCTTGCACATGTCTCCTTTACCGCCGATGATGGCTCGACGGTGACGTATGTCCGCAAATAGGACCCGGGCCCGATGCGGCTTTTGTATGTGGAAGACAATGAAAGGCTGGCGCAGAACACCTCCGCCAGCCTGAGGGCCAACGGCTTCGCCGTGGACTGCGTCCATTGCGGCGAGGACGCGGTGCATTCGGCCAAGAGTTACGATTACGACGCGATCATCCTCGACCTCGGCCTGCCTGATGGCGACGGGCTGTCGGTGCTGAAACGGGTGAAGGCGGTCAAGGCCGAGGTGCCCTTCATCATCTGCACCGCGCGCGACGCGCTTGAAGACCGGATCCGGGGGCTCGACGCGGGCTCCGACGATTATCTGGTCAAGCCCTTCGACGCGGCCGAGCTTCTGGCCCGCGTCCGCGCCGTGCTGCGGCGGCCGGGCGGGGCGCTCGGGGTGACGCTCTCGGCCGGCAACATCGTCTTCGATACGGTCGGCCGGACGGTGGATGTGGAGGGCGCCCCGGCGCGGCTGTCGCGGCGGGAACTGGATCTGCTGGAACTGTTCATGCGCCGCAAGGGGCGGATCCTCTCGAAGGACGCGATCGAGAACGCGCTTTACGGCTTCGACGAGCCGCCCACGCCAAACGCCATCGAAGTAGCCACCCACCGGCTGCGCAAGAAACTGGCGGACATGGGCGCGAACGTGGCCATCCACACCCTGCGCGGCATCGGCTATTTTCTGGACGACGACGGCGCGTGAGGGGGCTGGCGGCGCTTTTCGGCGATACGCATTCGCTCCGCCGGCGGCTGGTGATCAACATTCTGTTGGCGGTAGGCTTCTGTTTCGCGCTGGCCTCTGTGATCCTCACCTACGAGTTCTACGAGCATCTGGCCGAAAACCGTGATGCGGCGCTGGCCCGTGAGGCCGAAGAGGTGGCGGCGCAGATCACGCCGGGCGCTCCCGACCTGGGGCTCGACGCGCAGGCGCTCAGGTTTCGCAGCGGCGGCGGCATCTATCGCTACACCGTCTTCGACGACGCGCTGCGGCCGGTGGTGGGCGGTGAGACGGTGCAGGACCTGACGGAACGGTTGACGAGCGCGCAGCCGGGCGAGCCCGTCTTCCTGCGTCTGGACGATGATCGCGCCGCCGCGGCGCTGGCGCTGGAACGGGACGGGGAGCGCTTCGTGGTGCTGGCCTCGACCCTGGCGCAGCCCTCGGGCGAAAGCCATCTGGAAGAATTGATGCACGAGGTCACCGAAGAGATCCGATGGGTTCTTGTGGGTATCGCCGCCATCCTTTTCGCTGCACTGCTCGCCACCCGCCGGGCGCTGGCACCGCTTCGCCGCGTGTCGGGCGAGGCTGAGGCGATCGGGCCCGGATCGGCCAACATGCGGCTGTCGACCGGGCAATTGCCGACCGAGATCGTGCCGCTGGTGCATGCGGTGAACGAGGCCTTCGACCGTCTCGACCAGGGCTATCGCGCACAGCGGGACTTCTCGTCGAACGTGGCGCATGAGGTGCGCACGCCGCTGGCGGTGCTGCGCTCGGCCATCGACCGGCTGGAGGACGGGTCGCTGCAGTCGGAACTGCGCGACGACGTGCAGCGGCTGGAACAGATGTTCGAACAGCTCATCGACCTCTCACGTGCCGAGGCGCTTGGCGTCACGACCTTTGGCGAGGTCGATCTGCACCGGGTCGCGCTTGGCGTGGCGCAGGACATGGGCGTGCCGGCGATGCGCGACGGTAAGCAACTGGCGGTAACCGGGGCAGGGCGGGTGCACGTGACCGGCCATGCCGGGCTGCTGACCATCGCGCTCGGCAATCTGGTGCGCAACGCTATCACCTATACCGATGGTGAAGGCGAGATCGAGATCGAGATATGCGAGAACCCTGCCGGCTGGCGCGTGCTCGACCGCGGGCCTGGCATCCCCGACGACCAGAAGTCGCAGCTTTTCCAACGGTTTCGGCGGGGCGCCACTGGCGGGCGGGCAGGCGCCGGAATAGGGCTCGCAATCGTCAAGTCGGTGGCAGAAGCGCATGGCGCCACCGTGTCGGTGGCCGATCGCGCCGGCGGCGGCAGCGTCTTTTCCTTCCTCTTCCGCGTCGGATAGCCGGTTTCCGCCCACCGCGTGCGGCCTGTAAGCCTCACGTAAGACTGCCGGGTCAGAGCTTGGACCATGTTCAGAGTTCAGCAACAAGAATGGCCCGCCATGAAAATCGAATTCCTCGCCGAGGACAGCCCCGCGCGGGCGGAGGCCGAGCAGCACATCCACGACGTCTACAAGGAAGTCTATGACGCAGACATCACCCGCTTCGCCCCGCGCCTGGTGACGGTGCGGAACCCGGCGGGCCAGATCCTTTGCGCCGCAGGTCTGCGCACGGCGCAGGACGGGTTCTTTTCCGACGTCTATCTCGACGGCGGATTCGGCCATGTGCTGGGCCCGGACGGGAGGCCCCTGCCACAAGGCCAGATCATGGAGGTGGTCTCGCTCGCCTCGGTCACGCCTTTCCCGGTGCTGGCGATGCTCGACGTGGTGGCGGGCTGGGGCCGCGCGCGGGGCATGGTCTGCGGCGTGTTCACGGCCACGGCCAAGCTGCGCCGTCTGTTCGAGCGCACCGGGCTCGACTATGCCAAGCTCGCCCCGGCCGATCCGGCCCGCGTCGCTTCGCCCGAAAGCTGGGGCAGCTATTATGCGCATGACCCCTGGGTCTGTGCCTGCCTCGACCGCCAGGTGGCGCCGGTCATGTTCTCGCCCCGCACCCGCGCCGTTGCCGCACTGCGCTGCGAGGCGTCCTGATGCGGCCGGTCTTCGCGGCGCTGCGCCGCCATGCCGCCCAGCGGCCCGATGCCACGGCCTTTCGAGACGATGCCGGCGCGCTCACCTGGGCCGAGCTTGCCGGCCGCGTTGCGGGGCTGGCGCAGGTGCTGGCGGGCGCGCCGCACACCGTGGCGCTCGCCGTGCCGGGCGGGATCGACTATGTGGTGGCCGATCTGGCCCTGACGCTGGCGGGAAAGCGGCAGGTGCCGCTGCCCTTCTTCTTCAGCGCCGAGCAGACCGCCCATATCCTGCGGGAAACCGGCGCCAAGGCGGTGATCGCGGCAGACCCGGCGCCCTTCGCGGGGACGCTTCCGGTGATCGCGCCCGACGCGCCCGCGGCGGCCTTGCCCGACTATCCCGGTGGGGCCGAGCGGGTGATCTATACCTCCGGCTCCTCGGGCCGGCCCAAGGGCGTGGTGATCGGTGACCGGCAACTCGACGCCTCGCTCGACGCGCTGGCCGAGGTGGTGGCGGCGGGTCCGGAGGACCTGCACCTGTCGGTCCTGCCATTGCCGCAGCTTCTGGAGCAGATCTGCGGCATCTTCCTTCCCATCCTCTCGGGCGCCGAATGCGTGATGCGCTTCGCGGCTACGCGCGCGCTTCTTGGCGGGCCGCTCGACGGGCTGACCCGCGCGATGGATGAAATCCGGCCCACGACCAGCCTTCTTACCCCGGGCGTGCTGGGCCGGTGGGTGGCGGCGCTGACCGGCACGGGCGAGACACCCCCGACGCGCCTGCGCTTCCTCGCCGTTGGCGGGGCCGCGTCGCCACCCGCGCTGATCCGCGCGGCCGAGGCACTGGGCCTGCCCGTGCATGAGGGCTATGGCCTGTCGGAATGCTGCTCGGTCGTGGCGATGAACCGTCCGGGCGAGAACCTGCCGGGCACGGTGGGCCCGGTGCTGCGCGGCCTCGATGTGGAAATCGTC
Source organism: Alphaproteobacteria bacterium (assembly GCA_030428025.1). Taxonomy (GTDB): domain Bacteria; phylum Pseudomonadota; class Alphaproteobacteria; order Rhodobacterales; family Rhodobacteraceae; genus Roseovarius. Next base: position 1,446 of record JAUIBJ010000235.1, on the reverse strand, counting down.
GACGGCGAGATCACCGTCGCCGGCCCCACGGTGATGGAAGGCTATCTGAACGGCCCGCCCGCGCCGGAACGCTGGCATACCGGCGATCTGGGGCGCTTCGAGAACGGGCGGCTTGTCGTCGAGGGACGCAAGGACGCGCTGATCGTCACCCCCGCCGGGCGCAACGTCTCGCCGGAATGGGTCGAGGCACGGGTGAATGCCGATCCGCGCGTCGCGGGGTCTGCGCTTTGCATGCGGGCCCGCGACGGGGCGCTGGTCTTGATCGCGGCGCTAGCGGCCCCGGTGACGGCACAGGAGATTGCCGCAATACTCGCCGATCTGCCCGCCTATGCCCGCCCCGAGGCGCTGATCCTCACCGATCCGGCCGAGCCGGGGCTTCTCTTTGCCGCTGGCACGCCGAACCGAAAAACCGCTGCCGCCATTGCCAACGAGCGGCCGGCGCAGCCGCTGCCGCAGACCGCAGACACTGAAAGGCTCGCTTCATGACACAGGCCAGAACCGCCCTCATCACCGGCGCGGGCTCGGGCATCGGTCGGGCGCTCGCGCTCGAGGCGGTGCGCCGTGGCTACGCCCCGATCCTCGTCGGCCGCACCGAGGCCAGCCTGCGGGAGACGCGGGCGCTCTTTCCCGGCACCTCCGCCACCATCGTCACCGCCGACGTGACCACCGCCGAGGGCCGCCGCGCCATCGCCGAGGCGGCGGGCGCGCGGCTCGATGTGCTGATCAACAACGCCGGCACGCTCAGCGTGGGCCATTTGCGCGACATGGACGATGCGGCACTGGAACGCATGGCGGCCACCAACCTCGTCGCCCCCATGGCGCTCACCCGCGACCTGCTGCCGGCGCTGAAGGCGGGGCAGGGGCGGGTGGCCAATATCGGCTCGGTCTTCGGCGATATCGCCTATCCGTTCTTCGCCGCCTATTCGGCCACCAAGTTCGGTCTGCGCGGCTTTTCCGACGCGCTGCGGCGCGAACTGTCGGGCTCGGGCGTGGGCGTGACCTATATTGCCCCCCGCGCCACCCGCACCGCCGCCGAGGCCGAATTCGCGGCGCTGGTCGAGCCGCTGGCCATGACGCTTGACAGCGCCGAGCGGGTGGCCGCCGAAGCCTGGACCGCCATCGAGGCCGGGCGCCGCGAAAGCTTTCCCCGCGGCAAGGAGCGGTTCTTCGTCAAGGTGCAGCGCCTCTTTCCCGCTCTGGTCGACAAATCCGTCGGCGCCCAGGCCCGCGACGCCCGCACGCTGAAGGCGCTGGAGCCTGTAAGCAAGGCGTAAGCGTGCGCGCCTAAGGCAGGCCGGACCACAGAAAAAGGAAAAATTTGCAATGGATTACAACGTCATCCGGGCGGCCGAGACCGGCGGGCCCGAGATCACGCCCGACGTCATTGCCCAGACCCGCGCGCATCTGGAGCGCGACGGCTGGGCACTGCTGCGCGGCTACCGGACC
>JAUIBJ010000234.1 GCA_030428025.1 Alphaproteobacteria bacterium | reverse complement strand
CTGCCGGGAATAGCCCGAGCGGTGTTTCGACTGTCGCTGGATGACGTCGCAGGCGCCCTGGCCGGTGGGGCAGGGCTTTTCGGCGAGCCAGACATGTGTGAAATTGGCCGATTCCTGTTCGACCATGTCCTCATAGGCGAATTCGCTGCCCACGAAGGAACCCGACCGCCCCGAACCGGTAATCTTCTTCACCCGCCCGATCGCGGGCAGATAGAGCCACTGGGCATCCTCGCGCCCGGCATAGGTATGGGTCAGAAGCGCGGTGTCGCGGATGTCGCCGGGCCACTCGAATTCCAGAATCGATTTCTGCACCGAATTCGGCCGTTCCTCCAGCGTCTTGGTGGTGAAGCGCCGGCTGCTCTGCGCGCCCCGCGCCGTCTTCAGGATCATCTCGCCGTCGACCACGAGGTCGCCGAAACCGTCGTCGGCATCGTCGGCGGTGCGCGCGATCCGCTCGCCCTTTTGCGCCGCCGTCTCGGCCAGCGCGGGCTGCGCCAGACCGAGGACCAGGGCAAGAACCGTCAAGAACCGAAAACCCGTCATTTTCCCGCCTTCTTCAACACCGCCGGCAGCAGGACCATATCGGTCAGCAGGGCCAGGCTGACCACGATGGCGCTCAGTCCGCCGACATGCTTGTTAATGGCAAAGCCCGAGAAGGTCATTATGACAAACCCGCTCACAATCGCAATTGTCGTGACCATCAGCGCGGTGCCGACCTTGCGGAAGGTGTCGCGCATCGCCGCCTCGATGGTGTCGCCATGGCGGCGGGCGCGCTGGTAGTGCATCAGGATATGCACCGTGTCGTCGACGACGATGCCGAAGGTCATCGTCGTCACCACGGTCGAGCCCAGGTTCATCTCCTGCCAGAACCAGCCCCAGAGGCCGAAGCCCAGGATCGCGGGCAGGATGTTGGGGACCAGGCTGATCGCGCCCAGGCGCAGGTCGCGCAGCGTCAGCATAAGGATGCCCGACACCAGCACCAGCACCGTCAGCATGCCCCAGAGCATCGCCCGGTTGTTGCGCGCCGATAGCTCGGCAAAGGCCACGCCCACGCTGACGGCCTCGGTGGCGATCTCGGGCGTGTTCTCTTCCATCCAGGATTCCGCCGCGTGGGAGAATTCCAGGATATCCTGTCCCGAAGCGTCGGCCAGCACCGCGATCAGCCGGGTCTGCGTCCGGTCGATGTCGATCATCTGGTTCATGTCCTGGCCGGCGGGCAGCGCCAGTTCGTAGAGCATCATCGCTTGTGCGTTGGCCTCGCGGCTGTCGGCGATGCGGTAGCCGTCCGGCCGGTCGCCCGCAAGCGTCCGGTTCAGCCGCTTGATCACATCGGTGAGCGAACCGACATAGACCACCTTCTCCTGCGTCTCGAGCCAGTCGGCGAAACGTTCGACCCGGTGCAGGAACTCCGGCGAGAAGACCGTTTCGCCGGGCTGGCTGGCCAGCGAGAACTGCACCGTCTCCATCCCGGTGAGGTGACGTTCGATGCTGTCGCTGTCGCGGCGGAACTCGAAGCTTTCGTCGAAATAGCGCAGCGCGTTGTCGTCGAAGCGGATCTGCGGAAACCCGGTCAGGGCGACGGCCCCGCCCAGGGCGAACACCAGCAGGATCGTCCCCCGGCGCCGGGTGGCCGCGTCGGCGAGCCGCTCCAGCCAGCCGGGCGGCACCCGCAGCGGCCGGAACCGGAAATCCGGGCAGCGTCGCATGATCGCCGGCAGCACCAGGCTGGTCAGCAGCCAGCCCACAACGATGCCGAAGGCGATGATGTTGCCCATCTCCGTCAGGGGCGGCGATTCGGAGAAATTCAGGCAGAGAAAGCCGATGGCGGTGGTGATGTTGGTCACCGCCACGGCGCCCAGGTTTTCCTCGTAGGCCGCCACCGCGGCGTCGGCGCGGGTCTTGCCGGCCGCCAGCCCGCGCGTCCATGTCAGCACCAGATGCACGCAGGAGGCCGCGACCAGAACCATCACCGCCAGCGGGCTGGTTGCGGTGGCGGGGATGAGGGCGATGCCCAGCCAGCCGGCAAAGCCCATGGTCGCGACGGTGCCCCCGAAGGTGACGATGGCGGTGCCCAGCCAGCCCGCAATCGTGCCCAGCCCCACGATCATCAGCGTGGTCACCACCACGAAGGCGATGGGGATGAGCGTGACCAGGTCGCGCCGCGTGGCCTCGTTGAATGTCATGCCGGCGATCACGCCGCCGCTCAGCAATATGTCGAGATGCGGCGCGCGCGCCTGCCAGCGTGCCTTCATCTGTTGCGCCAGGTGGCCCACATCGGCGATATGGGTGCCGCCGTCATCCGGGAGGATGAGATTGACATAGATCCCCACTGCGCGGCCGTCCTCCGACACCAGCCGGTTGACCAGTTCCGGAGAGCCGAGCGCGATCCGCCGTATCCGCTCGGTGTCCAGATCGGCGGGGCCGGCGTCGGGCGGGATCAGTTCCTCGACGATGATCTCGTCGCCCTCGGCATGGGAATGCTGGAAATTCGCCAGCGAATCGACGCGCACGGTAAAGGGCAGATGCCAGGCATCCTCGGTGAACTCGCGCAGCAGCGTCAGGGTCTCTGGCGTGAAGGCCCCGGTCTCGTCGATCAGGGCGAAGACCACGCTGTCGGCGTTCGAATAGCTGTCCTCCATCCGCAGCAGCGCGCTGATCTCGGGGTTTCCGCCGGCGAAGAAATTGCGGTTGTCCGAAGAAAGCGTCAGGTCGCGCAGGCCCAGACAGAGAAAAGCCAGCAGCGCCACCGCCACGGCAAGGGCCGCCAGATCGTGACGCACCAGCGCCCGCGCGATCCGCCGGGTCAGCGGATGGACCCGTTCGGTAATCCGGTCCGGCGGCGGGCGGCCGGGTGTCATGGCCGGCGCCGGCCTCGGCTCCGGCGGGCGCTCATGCGTCGGGCGATCCGTGAATGGCGAATTGTTCGAGCCCGGCCTCCTTGGGCTCGATCACCCGGTAGGCCTCGCGCACGCCGGCCTCGGTTAATTCCCGCGCGACGGTCAGCAAGGTGTTCGGGTCGTGCTCGTCGCAAAGATCGGCCATCTGGGCCAGTTCCTCCCGCGCGACCGGCGTCGCCGCCTCGTCCGAAGGAGCACCGTAATAGGTGACGAAATGCCGGGCCAGAAGTGCCACCAGCGTTTCCAGTTCGGGCTCGGTGATCGGCGTGACCGCGACGAAAGTCGCCCGCCCTGCGGTTTCCAGCCCCAGCCAGCCGTTGGAAAAGGCCTGCCGCGCCTTGCCGGTCAGGTCGGCCTCGGTCCAGTCGGAAAACTCGAACCCGCCCGAGATGCACCATTCACCGGTGCGGGCGGGCACATGGAAGACTCGGGTGTCGGAGTCGTCGAAGTGAATGGCGCGGGCCAGTTTCATGGGCTCTCCAGCAGGGTGGTCAGGGGGATGAGATGGGTGCCCTCCTCGTCGCGCAGCAGCATTCCGAACTCCTCGTCGACGCCGAGATAGGTGCCGGTGCGGCCGGCTTGCGTGGCGGTCTCGCCGATGCCGTGGGCCATGCCGCGCCATTCGGCATGCAGCGCCCGGGGCCCGTCGCTTTCCCACCGCGCGGTCTGGTTCAGGACATGCCGCGCCCAGGCCTCAAGCAGCGCCTGCGCCTCCACCTCTGCACAGCCCTCGGCATAAAGTGCGGTGCGGTCGGGGTGGTCGCCGGGGCGGTCGTCCTCGGGCAGGAAGGGCACCGTGAGGCCGATCACCAACCAGTCGGGCACCGCCTTGGTGTCGTCGGTCGAGGCCGCCGCCCGCAACCGCCCGCAGGAGGCGCCGTTCACCAGAATGCCGCCCGTCCAGTCCAGATGCACGGCGACTTCCGGGGGCGCCAGCGCCCCGAGCGCATTCTGAAAGCCCACCCCGCACAGCGGCAGCATCGCCATCGCCCGGCCGAGCGGCACCTCGGGCGTGAAGACGATCGCGGCCTCTAGCGTGGTGCCGCTCAGGTTGTGGCAAACCAGCCCCGCATCGCAGCCCAGCACGGCCTTCTGGCAGGCGGTGGCAAATGCATCCCCGCTGCAGGGCGCACCCGACATCAGCGGCGGGAAGCGCAGGCAGGTCATGCCGCGCCCTCTTCGACCAGGGTGCGGGCGAGATCGAGAAAGGCACGGGCCTGCTTGCTGTCAGGCGCGCTTACGGTGATCGGCGCGCCGCCGTCCGATGCCACCCGGATCTGCAGGTCGAGTGGAACCTCGGCCAGCAACGGCACGCCCAGCCGTTCCGCCTCGGTCGCCACGCCGCCATGGCCGAAGACATGCTCCTCATGTCCGCAATTCGAACAGATATGCGTCGACATGTTCTCGATCATGCCCAGGATCGGCACATTCAGCTGCCGGAACATGTCGATCCCCTTGCGCGCATCCAGAAGCGCCACGTCCTGCGGCGTGCTGACGACGATGGCGCCGTCGACGCGGGCCTTCTGGCAGAGCGTGAGTTGCACGTCGCCGGTGCCCGGCGGCAGATCGACCAGCAGCACGTCGAGCGCGCCCCATTGCACCTGCATCAGCATCTGCTGCAGCGCGCCCATCAGCATCGGCCCGCGCCAGACCACGGCCTGATCCTCGTTTGTCATCAGCCCGATCGACATCATCGTCACGCCGTGGTTGCGCAGCGGCAGGATGGTCTTGCCGTCGGGGCTGGCCGGGCGGCCCGAGACGCCCAGCATTCGCGGCTGCGAGGGCCCGTAGACATCCGCGTCGAGCAGGCCCACCTGCCGGCCCTGCGCGGCCAGCGCACAGGCCAGATTGGCGGCCACGGTGGACTTGCCGACCCCGCCCTTGCCCGAGGCTATGGCGATGATCCGCGCCACGCCCGGCACCGGCTCCGGCCCCTTGGGCTCGGCCCGCCGCTGCGGCTTGAGGTCGGGGGGCGCGTCGCTCTTGTGGCCGGTCAGGACGATGGAGACGGTCTCGACCCCCTCCAGGTCCCGCAGCCGCGTCTCGGCCTCCTGCCGGACGGGTTCGTAAAGCTCGGCCCGGTCCGGGGCGATTTCCATCACGAAACGCACGCCCTCCTCGCCACAATTCAGCGCCCGCACGACGCCGGCCGAGACGATATCCTGGCCCGAGACCGGGTCGGCCACGGCCTTCAGCACAGTCAGAACGGTGTCTCTGCTCACCGCCAAGAGGTCACTCCTTCGCCTTGATCTCGCCCGTCACCTCATGGCGCAGGCCGAGTTCGTCTATGGTGATCACCGCTTTGGCGTAAAAAGAATTCTCGCCGGCCGGTGCATCGCGCAGCGCCTCTTCGATCGCCTTCTGCGAGGTGACCCCCACCTGCTTGAGAAACTTGCGCATCGACATGTTGAATTCGTCACTCATGGGCCTCTCCCCTTTGCTGTCATTGACGCTCGGGCGCATGCGGTTCTAATCTTGACCCATGCGCGCTGGAATTCTAGGGCTGATTTTCTGTCTGCTGCACCCCTTGGCGGCTGCGGCCGAAGATCGGCTCGTGCGCATTTACGCGCCCGATGTTCTGGTCGAGACCGGGCTCATGCAATACATCCTGCCGCGCTTCTCGCTCAAGACCCAGGTGCGGGTCGAACTTGTGGGCCCGGAAGAGGCACCCGATCTGTCCTTCGGGCCGCAGGGGCGGGCGCTGTTCCAGGGGGCGGGGGCGACCTGGCATGTGCAGACGCATGGCGCGGCGCATCCGGGCACGGAGCGGTTCATGGCATGGCTGTCGTCCGAGGTCGGCCGCAATACGGTGCTCAGCTTCGCGCCCGAGGGCGAGACGATCTTCGCGCCGCCGGAGGCGGTGGAACGCGAGGTGGTCAGTGCTGCGCCCTCCGGCAACGTGGCGCTGGGGCTGGCCGCCAGCCAGCAGAAATGCGCCCGCTGCCATGTGGTGGAAAGGGGCAGGGGGGTGTCCGGCATCGGCTCGACCCCCAGCTTCTTCGTGCTGCGCAGCCTGCCCGACTGGCAGGACCGCTTCGGTGCCTTCTATGCGCTCAACCCGCATCCCGCCTTCACCCAGATCGAGGGCGTGACCGCGCCTTTCCCCGAAGACCGACCCTCGCCGATCCATCCGGTCTCGCTCTCGCTGGCCGAGGTGGAGGCGGTGCTGTCCTACGTTTCCGGGCTGGAGCCGGCAGATCTGGGGGCGCCGCTTCAGCATCAGTGATCGCGCCGCTTGCTGAGGTAATCCTCGGTCGTGCGTACGCGCGGCCGCTCGCCGCCGGAAAACGGGTTGTCTTCTGAAT
>JAUIBJ010000233.1 GCA_030428025.1 Alphaproteobacteria bacterium | reverse complement strand
CGCGGTCTCGAAATCCATGCCCGGCTTGACGCCCTCGATCTCGAAATGCTCCTTGGGCGGGAAGTCGAATCTTCTCGGCTCCCCCCAGCGGTGAAACTCGACATTGTCGTCCTCGTCCGCGCCGTCGGGCACATCCTCCAGAGGCCAGTTGGGAAGCCCCATCAGCAGGTCGGTCAGCTGCTGGTCCAGCGCCTTGGCCTCGGCCTGCATCGCCGCCACCTCGGCCTTCTTCTCGGCGACCGTCGCCCGCAGCCGCTCGAACTCCGCCTCGTCGCCTTTCGCCTTGGCCGCACCCACCTCCTTCGAGGCCCGGTTCTGCTCCGCCTGCGCGGTCTCGGCGGCCTGGATGCGGGCGCGGCGGGCCTCGTCCACCTTCAGGATCTCCGAGGACGCCCCCGACACCCCGCGCCGGGCCATGGCGGCGTCGAAGGCTTGCGGGTTCTCACGGATCGCGCGGATGTCGTGCATCGGATTGGTTCCCTGAACTGGTTGAGTCGTGCCCGCCTTATGCCCCAGTTTTCCGCCGAGGTGTAGGGCGCGCTGTAGGGCGGGCTTCAGCCCGCCATTCCCTCTTAACAGACCCCGGTTAATGCGGGACGTAGACACCAAATTCAGTGTTCTGAAAGGAAGCCGTCCTCCTGACGATGCACCGACCGGATACCGACGCGATACCGACGCGAAACCGCCGCCCGTTTCCCGCCTTGCAAATACCCGCCCCGAGACTTAGGTTCCGCCAAAATTCCGCGGCCAAGGCCGCCCTCAACAGACAAGGAATCTGCGCATGGAAGCCCTTGGCCAGTTCGTCCCCCTCATTCTCATCTTCGCCATCATGTGGTTCCTGCTGATCCGGCCCCAGCAGAAAAAACTCAAGGAACACAAGGCGATGGTCGCGGCCCTTCGGCGCGGCGACCAGGTGGTCACACAAGGGGGCCTGATCGGCAAGGTCTCGAAGGTCAAGGAAGAGGACGAGATCGAGGTCGAGATCGCCACCGGCGTCAAGGTGCGGGTGGTGAAATCGACCGTCAGCCAGGTCCTGTCCAAGACCGAACCGGCCGAAGGCTGAGCCGGAGCCCCCTGCAACCCCTTGAAAGGGCTGGATTATGCTTCAGATCGACCTGTGGAAGCGCGTTGTCATCTGGGCCCTCGTGGCGCTGGGGCTGTTCATGGCGCTGCCAAATGCCTTCTACACACGGGTCGAGACGCATAATGACGCCGCGGCCGCCATCGAGGCTGGCGGCAGCACGCCGGAACTGATCGCAGAGGCTGCGCTCTGGCCCGACTGGATGCCCTCCAGCCTCGTCAATCTCGGGCTCGACCTGCGCGGCGGCGCGCATCTGCTGGCCGAGGTGCAGGTCGAGGATGTCTACGAGACGCGCATCGAGTCGATGTGGCCCGAGATCCGTGACGTGCTGCGCGAGGAACGCGACCGGGTCGGCCCGATCCGCCTGCAACCCATTGAAAACGCGGAACTTCGCGTCCGGCTTGTCGAGAACCCGGACGAGGCCGGCTATGCCGCCTCGGTGGTGCGGGGGCTGGCCCGGCCGGTCACCAGCCTGACCGGCGTCAACGCCAGCGACATCGAGGTGACCGCGCAGGCGGGCGAGATCATCGTGCGGCTGAGCGAGGCCGAGAAGCGCGCCACTGACGAACGCACCGTGCGCCAGGCGCTGGAGATCGTGCGCCGCCGCATCGACGAGGTCGGCACCCGCGAGCCCACGATCCAGCGGCAGGGCAGCGACCGTATCCTCATCCAGGTGCCCGGCATCGGCAGCGCGGCCGAGCTGAAGGAAATCATCGGCACCACCGCTCAGCTGACCTTCCACCCGGTCGTCAGCCGAACCACCAATGCCGATGAACGCCCGGGCGCCGGCAACAAGATCCTGCCCTCGCTCGACGAGGAGGGGCTTTACTACATCCTGGAGGCCGCGCCGGTCGTCACCGGCGAGGAACTGGTCGATGCCCAGCCCGATTTCGACCAGAACGGGCGGCCCGCCGTGTCCTTCCGGTTCAACCCGTCGGGGGCGCGCAAGTTCGGCGACTACACCGCACAGAATATCGGCAATCCCTTCGCCATCGTGCTCGATGACGAGGTGATCAGCGCGCCGGTCATCCAGGCCCATATCGCCGGTGGGTCGGGCATCATCACAGGTCGGTTCACCGTGGAGGAAAGCACCCAGTTGGCGGTGCTGCTGCGCGCCGGCGCCCTTCCGGCGGGGCTCGACTTCCTCGAAGAGCGCACCATCGGGCCGGAACTGGGTGCCGACAGCATCGAGGCGGGCAAGATCGCCTGCATCGTCGCCTTTGCGCTGGTGCTGGTCTTCATGTTCCTCAGCTACGGGATATTCGGCCTTTTCGCCAATATTGCGCTGATCCTGAATGTCGGGCTGATCTTCGGCCTGCTCAGCACCATCGGCGCCACCCTGACCCTGCCGGGCATCGCCGGCATCGTTTTGACCATCGGGATGGCGGTAGACGCCAACGTTCTTGTCTTCGAGCGAATCCGCGAAGAGATGAAATCGGCGAAGGGACCCGCCAGGGCGATCGAGCTGGGCTATCAGAAGGCGCTGAGCGCCATCGCCGACGCCAATGTCACAACCTTCATCACAGCGCTCATCCTCTTCGCCATGGGAAGCGGGCCGGTCAGGGGTTTTGCCATCACGCTGGGGCTGGGTATCATCACGTCCGTTTTCACGGCGATTTTCGTGACCCGCCTGATCGTGGTGATGTGGTTCGAACGCAAGCGGCCCAAGACGGTGCTGCAGGGCCGGGCGCTGCGGCTGGTTCCGAAAGAGACACGGTGGGACTTCTTCCGCCGCTGGAAGCTGTCGCTGGGCCTGTCGGCCGTGCTGATCGTGGTGGCGCTGGGCTCTTTCGGGCTGCAGGGGCTGAATTTCGGCATCGACTTCCGTGGCGGCACCACCATTCGGACGGAAAGCGCCAAGCCCATCGACATCGGCGAATACCGCGACGCGATCCAGCAACTGGAACTGGGCGACATCACCATCACCGAGGTCTTCGACCCTACCTTCGGACCCGAGCAGAATGTGGCCATGATCCGCATCCAGGCGCAGGACGAGGAGGAAAGCGTGTCAGCCGACACCATTGTTCAGGTGGAGTCCGCGCTTCAGGAGGCGGTTCCGGATATCCAGTTCACCTCGGTCGAAAGCGTCGGCCCAAAGGTTTCGGGCGAGCTGATCCAGACGGCGGTAATCGCCGTGCTGCTCGCCATCGGGGCGGTGCTGGTCTATATCTGGCTCAGGTTCGAATGGCAGTTCGCGCTGGGCGCGGTGGCCGCGCTGGTGCATGACGTGGTACTGACCATCGGCATATTTTCGGAATTGCAGATCCAGTTCGACCTTGCGATCATCGCCGCACTTCTGACCATAGTTGGCTATTCGCTGAATGACACCGTGGTGGTCTTCGACCGTGTGCGCGAGAACCTGCGGAAGTACAAGCAGAAGCCGCTTTCGGAGGTGCTCAACATCTCGATCAACGAAACGCTGAGCCGGACGATAATGACCTCGGTCACCACGCTTCTGGCGCTTCTGGCGCTCTTCGCACTGGGCGGTGACGTGATCCGCGGCTTCGTCTTCGCGATGATCTGGGGTGTGATCGTGGGTACCTATTCCTCGGTCTTCGTGGCCAGCACCATCCTGCTCTGGCTGGGGGTCAAGCGCGACTGGTCCAAGCCCGACAAGGGGGCCGGCACGCAATTCTCGAATGTGGATGCCTGATGCACTGAGTCAGGCACTGGCCACCCCCGGGCTAGTCTGGCTGATGATGGTGATCGGCGTGGCTGGCGTGGTACGCGGCTTCACGGGCTTCGGCACGGCATTGGTTTTCGTGCCGGTGGCCAACATCTTTCTCGATCCCAAACAGGTTCTGGTGGTGATCACGCTGACCGGCATCGCCAGCAACGCGGTGGTCCTGCCGCGCGCCTGGCGGCAAGGCAGCCACGGCGAAGTGGCGACCCTGGTGGTGGCGGCGCTGCTGACCGTGCCCGTGGGCCTGTGGCTGCTCGGGGTGCTGGACAAGACGGTGGTGCGCTGGATCATCGCGGCGGTGGGGATGGTGATGCTGGCCTCGCTGATCACCGGCTGGCGCTATGCCACCGAGGTTACGCGCCCGGCGCTGCTGGCCATCGGTGCGGCAGCCGGCGTGGTGGGGGGCATGACCGGGCTCACCGGGCCGGTGGTTATCCTTTTCTATCTGGCCGGGCAGGCGGTGGCGCAATCGGTGCGGGCCAACACGATCCTGTTTCTGGCCGCGCTCGATGTGGTGATCCTGGCCAACCTCGTCTTCCGGGGCGAGGTGACTTGGGGTTTGCTGGTGCTCGCGCTGATCCTCTCGATCCCCTATGCCAGCGCCACGATCCTCGGGCAGGCGCTATTCGACCCGCGCCACGAGCGGCTCTACCGGTATTCGGCCTACGCGGTGATCGCGCTGGCGGTTGTCAGCGGCCTTCCCGTCTGGGACACTGGCGCTTGAGATGCAGTTGAACGAGATCACATTCGATGGTGCCACGCCGATCGACGGCTACGGCCCCGGTTTCTTCCGCGTCGGCGGGCAGGTGCTGGAGGGGCCGGTTCTGGTGACGGTGCGCGGCGCGCGCATCTGGGGCGGTTACGAGGACACGGCGCCGCTTCTGGCGCTGTGCGAGGAGGTGGACGTTCTTTTCATCGGCACCGGCGTCGAGACGGCCCATGCCCCCGCCGCTTTGCGTCAGGTGCTGGAGGAGGCCGGGGTCGGCGTCGAGGCGATGAATTCGCCGGCGGCCTGCCGCACCTACAACGTGCTTGTCTCCGAAGGCCGGCGGGTGGCGGCGGCGCTGCTGACGGTCTGAGATCGCGGCCCAGCGGCGCCGGCGATCCCGCTTTTCCCGCCCTCAGCTTTGCGCTAAGGGGAGCGCATGTTGCTGAAGGTATCCGATTTGAGCGTCGCGCGCGGCGGCGTCTGCGTGCTGGAGGGGGTAAGCTTTGCGATTGCCCCGGGCCGGGCGCTCGTGCTGCGGGGCCCGAACGGCATCGGCAAGACGACACTTCTGCGCACTGTGGCGGGGTTGCAGCCGCCGCTGGCGGGGCAGATCTCTACCGCTCCCGAGGGGCTGGTTTATGCCGGCCACGCGGACGGGATCAAGGCCACGCTCAGCGTCGCGGAAAACCTGAGCTTCTGGGCGCAGGTCTTTGGTAATCAAGACATTTCCCCGGCGCTGGAGGCGTTTTCCCTCACCGCGCTGGCGGAGCGGCCCGCCGGGATGCTTTCGGCCGGACAGAAGCGCCGGCTGGGGCTGGCGCGGCTTCTGGTCACGGGCCGGCCCGTGTGGCTGCTGGACGAGCCCACCGTCTCGCTCGACCGCGATGCGGTGGCGATGTTCGCCCGCGCCGTCACCAAGCATCTGGCCGCAGGCGGCGCGGCGTTACTGGCCACCCATATCGAGCTTGGGCTCGACGCGGCGGAGGTGCTCGATCTCGCGCCCTTCAAGGCGCGCCTGCCCGAGCCCGACGATTTCGACGAGGTCTTCCTGTGATCGCCCTTCTTCTGCGCGACCTGCGCCTGGCGATCCGCGCGGGCGGCGGCTTTGGCCTCGGCCTCGCTTTCTTCCTGATCGTCGTTGTGCTGGTGCCTTTCGGCGTGGGCCCGCAGAACGCGCTCCTGGCCTCAATCGCGCCGGGCGTGCTCTGGCTCGGAGCGCTTCTGGCATGCCTTCTGTCGCTCGACCGCATCTTCGCGCTTGACTGGGAGGATGGCAGCCTCGACCTTCTGGCCACGGCGCCCCTGCCGATGGAGGCCATCGTCACGGTCAAGGCGCTGGCCCACTGGCTGACCACCGGGCTGCCGCTGGTGCTGGCCGCGCCCGTCTTTGGCGTGCTGCTCAGTCTGCCCGCGCCCGGCTTCCTGCCGCTCACCCTGTCGCTGCTTCTGGGCACGCCGGCGCTGTCGGTGATCGGAACGTTCGGCGCGGCGCTGACCGTGGGGCTGAAACGCGGCGGCCTGCTGCTCAGCCTGCTGGTCCTGCCGCTTTACGTGCCCACCCTGATCTTCGGCGCCGAGATGGCCCGGCGGGGCACACAGGGCCTCGACACCGGCACGCCGCTTCTGCTGTTGGCCGGGATCACCTGCGGCACGATCGCGCTTTTGCCTTTCGCCTCGGCTGCGGTATTGAAGGTCAACCTGAGATGACGAGCGGGAATCGGAGATGGACCTGAACAGGCT
>JAUIBJ010000232.1 GCA_030428025.1 Alphaproteobacteria bacterium | reverse complement strand
GGTCATTGCTGTCTCCGGTCCGTTCGTCGCCAAACTGGCCAATCGGGCCGGACTTGTCACGCGGGACGCCGCGTAATTGATCGTCGCCGGGCCCGAATGTCAAAAAACCTTGCCATTCCAAGGCTAACTGCGAACATACCTCGTCCGCGGACCGCGGCCCATTTGATCGGAGACAACAATGATACCCCTCAAATTTACGAGCATCGCAGTCAGCATCGCGTTGAGCATTCCGGCCATCGCGTCTGCAACCGAAGAACAGACAGGCTACGCCGAGGCGGAAGTTCTGCCGTCGGCCACCGACGAAATCGGCAAATACCGCCGTGCCGGCGAATGGACAGTATTCGAGAACAAGACCCGCAAGTCCTGTTTCATGACCCGTACCGACGAGTCCGGCGGCGCGGTTCAGATGGGCCTGACGAAAAGCGGCGAGTACGGCTATATCGGCATTTTCGTCAAGGGGGCCCAGGTCGAAGACGAGATCAAGGAAGTCGCCATCGTCGTAAACGGCAATGTTTATGTGGGCGAAGCCAATCCGGCGACCCATCTGGAAGGCAACTATCAGGGTGGCTACATCCTCGCCAACAATACCAAACTGCGTCACGATCTCGGCAAGGGCGACGAGCTTGTCGCGTTTCCGGATGCGCCCTATTCGGTTCTGGTCGACCTGAAAGACGCGGGCAAGGCCATCTTCGAGGTCCGTAAATGCACCAGTGAATTGCAGGAAGAATAACCGCCTCCGGCCACCACGGCGAAATGCGCCGGGGCGCCGAACGATCGGGCCGGGCCGGCAATCGCGGCCCGGTCAGATGACCTTCATCAGCCGCAGCGCGTCGAAGATCGCCGCATGGGTGTTGCGCGAGGAAACCGCATCGCCGATGCGGAAGAGCCGGAAGCCCTCCGGCCCGCCATCGAGGGATTGGGGCTCACCGGCGACAAACGCCTCGTAATCCACCGCGCCGAGGTTTTCCGAAAGCGGCTTCAGGTCGAAATAGAGCGCGTCCACCGGCGTGATCCCGTGATTGACGACGATCTGGTCGAATTGCCGTTCCTTGCGGATATCGGTGTAGTCCGACCCGACGATCGCCTTCAACCGGTTGCCGTCGCGTTCCGCGCGCATCAACCGCCAGGTGACCGAAAAGGTCACGTCCTTCGCCTGCAGTCGCCGGATGAAGGGGACGAAGGTGATGCCCGACACATCGACCGAGGCGCCCTGATAGGGGCTCATCACCTCGACCGTGGCGCCGGTATCGGCCAGTTTCTCGGCCGCCTGCAGTGCGGCGTAATCGCCTACGTCGTCGAAGATCAGCACGTTCTCGCCCGGTTTGGCGTCGCCGGAGAGGATATCCCAGGCCGAGACGACCAGATCGTTACCGGTTTCAAGAATGTCGGTGCGGGGCAAGCCGCCGGTGGCGACGACCACCACGTCCGGATCGAGCGCCAGCACATCGTCTTTCTCGGCGACGGTATTGTAGCGGAAAGCGACACCCAGTTTCTCGCACTGCGCCACGCGCCAGTCGATGAGGCCGATCATGTCGGCGCGGCTCTTCGTCCGGGCCGTCAGACGTACCTGTCCTCCCGGCTGGTCTGCGGCCTCGAACACCGTCACCTCATGCCCGCGTTCACCCGCCACCCGCGCGGCTTCCAGCCCGCCAGGGCCGGCGCCGACGATGACCACCCGTTTCCTCTCTGCCGCGGGGGCGATGGTATGTGGCTGGGTGGTTTCGCGCCCCGTGGCCGGGTTGTGGATGCAGAGCGCGGCCTCGCCGTAATAGGCCCGGCCAAGGCAGAATGTGGCGCCGACGCAAGGTCGGATGTCCTCCTCGCGCCCCTCCATGATCTTCTGAACGATATGCGGTTCGGCCATATGTGCGCGGGTCATGCCGACCATGTCGAGTTGGCCGGTGGCCACGGCATGCCGCGCGGTCGCCACATCTGCGATCTTGGCGGCGTGGAAGGCGGGCAGGCCCACCTCGTGCCGGATTCGGCCGGCGAAATCGAGATGCGGGGCCGAGCGCATTCCCTGCACCGGGATCACGTCGGCGAGCGCGGCGTCGGTATGGATGCGGCCCTTGATGATGTTGATGAAGTCGATCAGGCCCGCGTCCTTCAGCCGGCGGGCATAGTCCACGCCTTCCTCCACCGCGATGCCGCCGGGCGCGTCTTCATCGGCCACATAGCGGACGCCGAGCAGGAAATCCGGGCCGACGCGCTCGCGCACCGCCCTCAGCATCTCTTCGGTGAAACGGAACCGGCCCTCGAAATCGCCGCCATAGGGGCCGGTCATCTCGTTCGTCAGAGGGCTGAAGAACTGGTCGGGCAGATGGCCGTAGCATTCGAACTCGACGCCATCGAGACCGGCGGCTTTCATCCTATCGGTGGCATCCGCGTAGTCGGCGATGATGCGGGGGATGTCCCAGTCCTCGATCACCTTGGGGAACGCCCTGTGCGCCGGTTCGCGCGATGGGCCCGCGCCCACCGAGGGCAGCCAGTCGCCTGTGTCCCACCGCGAGCGGCGGCCGAGATGGGTGAGCTGGATCATCACCGCACAGCCATGCTCGTGGCACTC
This sequence comes from Alphaproteobacteria bacterium, assembly GCA_030428025.1. Lineage (GTDB taxonomy): Bacteria > Pseudomonadota > Alphaproteobacteria > Rhodobacterales > Rhodobacteraceae > Roseovarius. The sequence continues at coordinate 3,659 of JAUIBJ010000232.1, read as the reverse complement.
GTCGGTCAGCTTCTTCATCCAGCCCACGACCTCGTCCTTGTAAGCAAGGATATTGCCGAAGACCGGAGGGCTGTCGCGCGAGACCACAGCGGAACCGGCGGTCATGGTCAGCGCAAGCCCGCCCTTCGCGCGCTCGACGTGATAGGCGCGGTAGCGGTCCTTTGGCATTCCGTCCTCGGTATAGGCGGGCTCGTGGCTGGAGACCATCAGACGGTTCTTCAGCGTCAGGTGTTTGAGTTGGAAGGGTTGCAGAAGCGGATCGCTGGGCATGGCCATTACCCCGCCGAGGCGGCCCAGTCCCAGTACAACTCACGCACGCGGCGGGTGACCGGCCCGATCTGGTAATGGGTGTCGTCGAAGGCGGTCACCGGCGTGACCTTCATCAGATTGCCCGACAGGAAGACCTCGTCGGCGTCGTGGAAATCGTCGAAGGACATGACGGTTTCATGCACGCGCACCCCGTCGGCGCGCAGGTTCGCGATATGCCGCGCCCGGGTGATGCCCGACAGGAAGGTGCCGTTCGGCACCGGCGTGAACACCTCGCCATCCTTCACCGCGAAGACGTTCGAGGTGGCGGATTCGGCGACATTGCCGATCGCGTCGGCCACCAGCGCGTTGGAAAACCCCTTGGCGCGGGCTTCGGCTAGCATTCGGGCGTTGTTGGGGTAAAGGCAACCGGCCTTCGCGTTCACCACCGCGTCCTCCAGCACCGGGCGGCGAAAGCGGGTGCGGGTCAGGGTGGCCGAGGCCTCGGGCGGGGCCATCGGGATTTCCTCGAGCGAAACGGCAAAACCGGTATGGCCTTTCTTCGCCTGAACCATGGTGATGTCGCCGTCGATCGCCCAGTAGAGCGGGCGGATATAGACGGCTGCGTCCTTGGGGTAAGCGCTCAGCCCTTCTCGGATGATCTCGACCATGTCGCCCGGATCGACGGTGGGGGTGATCGAAAGCGCGTGCGCCGAGGCGTTTACCCGGGCGCAATGCTTGTCGAGATCGGGGGTCAGCCCATGAGCGAAGCGCGCTCCGTCGAAGACAGAACTACCCAGCCACGCGCCGTGATCGGCCGGGCGCATCACCGCGATGTCGCCGTCGTGCCATGTGCCGTCGTGGTAGGTTCTGATATTGGTGCCTGTGGGCATGGCGCACTCTCCCTCGCAATTCGGGCGCAGGTTAGGCCGGGCGGGCGCGGGCGTCCAGTGGCGCGGGACGGGTTTGGGCGGCTGCGACCAAGGGCAACAGGGAAGGCACGGCGCGCGGCGGTTCTTTCCCGCACATGCAACGGTTCGGGCCGAACAAATCGGCCCGCGTGATGGTGGTCTTCAGTGTTACTTGCGCAACTCGATATTGCGCTCTTGAAAGGCCGTCGTCGCGTTGGTGTGCGGATAGGCCCGATCAGGTACGGGCACGCCGAGAAAGGCGCAAAGCGGATCCCAGCCCGTGCCAAGTTCATGGACCAGAAGCCGCTCTTCCGGGACGGTTGCCTTCACTTCGGCAACATGTGCGTTGAAATCTTCTATTGCACGCTCCTTGGTCTCGAAACGGTCCCCGAGAAAGACCTCGACGAATTCCTGGATCTGGCGCATGTGCGGTGCCTCAGGCGGCATCTCGGTTTCGCGAAAGACCTTGATCGTCTTGGAATAGGAGGCGTACCAGTCCTCGGGGTCACGCACCGAGAGGATCACTTTCGCGTCCGGATAACGCTCGGTCGCTTCCCGCCAGAGATGGGCGCCGGGCCAGTCGACCTGCGATCGGTACCCATCGAACAGAAGTTCGAGGTCGAGCGGCGCGCCCCCGCAGAAATGATCATGCCACGGTCCCGCCTTGTCGGGGTTGTCCCGGAGCTCGTGCATGTGGTGGCAGGGCCCGAAGCCGAGAATCGTCAATGCTTCGCGAAGGGAGTCCGTCCCGGTTCGGCCGAAGCCCGCGCCGATGATGTCCAATGCCATTTGAGAAATTTCCTTTTTCAAGGCTTGCCAACGACGTGGCAGCACTTGCCATACTGGGGCCTCGCACGGGATCTGACAAGCATCAAGGCCCCGGCCGGTACCCCCTTGCAGGCCATGCCGCCAAGATTGCAGCGGAGGTGGAGGCCGCCGGATTCGCCCCGTCCCGCCTCAGGACGCTGCCGGTTCCTGCTGGGTGATGCAGTGGATGCCGCCGCCGCCGATGGCGATGGCGGGGATTTCGACCTCGACGACCTGCCGGCCCGGCAGATGCTGCTGGAACAGCTCGCGCACCACGCCGTCTTCGGGCAGGTTGTATTTCGGGGTGATTACCGCGCCGTTGCAGAGATAGGCGTTGACGTAGGAATCGCAGAACAGCTCGCAGTCGGTCTCGTAATCGAAGGCGTCGGGCGTGTGCACCAACTGCAGCGGCCGGCCCCTGGCGTCGGTCTGGCCCTCCAGCGCGGCGATATTGGCGGCGTGGATATCGAACCACGGATGATCGGGCCGGTCGTTGCCCTGGATCATCACCTTGCCGGGGGTCAGGAAGACGGCGATGCCGTCCACATGCCCGTCGGTTTCGGTTTCCTCGACATTTCCAGGCAGCCAGATCACCTTGTCGCCGCCGAGCATCTCCTTCAGCTCCGCCTCGATCTCGTCGCGGCTCCAGTCCGGGTTGCGGTTGGCATTGGGAAAGCAGCTTTCGGTGGTCAGGATCGTGCCCTCCCCATCCACCGAAATGCCGCCGCCCTCGGCGATGAGCGGCGAGGAGAAGCACGGCACGCCAGCGGCGTCGAGAATGGCCCCGGCCGCGGCATCGTCGCCGTCATAGGGCCAGTATTTCCCGCCCCAGGCGTTGAAGCGGAAGGCGGTGCCGGCCCGGCTGCCCTTGCCGTCGATCAGGAAACAGGGGCCCGCGTCGCGCGCCCAGCTGTCGTCGATCGGATGTACCAGCGTGTCGATGTCGCGGCCCAGAAGGTCGCGGGCCGCCGCTTCGTCGCCGGCGCGCACCAGCATCGTCAAAGGCTCGAAATCACGGATCGCATGGGCCACACGGGCATAGTTCCGCCGCGTCTCCTCGATATCGTCCCAAACCTCGGGGCGGCTGGGCCACATCATCCAGGTGCGTTCATGCGGGGCCCATTCGGGGGGCATGAAGAAGCCCGCCTGTTTCGGGGTTTGTCTGTCGTCCATCGCGTGTCCCTCGCCTATCTGGGAGCGAGAGTAGCCGGATGCGTGGCGGTTGGCTACGCCATGCATGGCGCCTGCCTGCCTATTCAATCAGCCGGCGCGCCCTGTTCCAGGTCTTGCGCATCGTCGAGCGCAGCCCGGGGCCCTCCTCGGCGTGGTAATGCGCCTCGTCCGCGGGGGTGACAGGGCCGGTATATTGCTGCAGGGCCGCGAGCTGGGCCCGGATCGCGCGCAACTGGTCCTCCGTCAGGTCCTCGACGCGGGTCTCCTGCATCGTCTTGTTGGCGTTGCGCAAGATCGAGATCAGGCGTGCAAAGCCTAGCAGCCGGCTCTGGTTTCCCCTGAGCGTATCCATCAGCGCCATCGCGGCCAGTGCCGTGTCCTTGGCCCGGGCGGGATCGCTCACAAGGGGCAAGAGGCGGTTGGCGCCGGCCTCGTTCAGGGGGCGGTTCTCTCCCTCGGGCTGGCGCTCCTCGATGCCGTGATCCTCGGCCAGCGAGCGCGGCACCCAGTTGCGGGTCACCG
>JAUIBJ010000231.1 GCA_030428025.1 Alphaproteobacteria bacterium | reverse complement strand
TCCCATCCGCCGCCCCAAGGACCAGCGCGCCACGCTCGTGGGTCTGGGCCTGAACAAGATGCACCGCGTGCGCGAGCTTGAGGATACCCCCTCGATCCGCGGCATGATCAACAAGATCCCGCATCTGGTTGAGATCGTCGAAGAGCGCGGGTGACGCGCGTGCCGGGCGGACCGCCCGGCATACGGACAGAATTGATACGCCCCGGTCAGAGATGGCCGGGGTGTTTTCCGTGCGCGGTCAAGTGCCGCAACCTATTTCCTCAGTTGCCCGACAAACCGTTCACCATTTCCGTTGATCAGAACGATGCGCCCGTCGTTATAGACATAGTAGTCAAAGCGTGGGCTGGGATAATCGATGCACCGAAAACCGTTTTTGTAGAAGCGATAACCGGGCGCATCCCAAGATTGGCTGCCACTCTTGTAGCTGTAGGTGCCGTCCGGATTGTAGTGTTCCGTTCCATCGGGAAAAACCAGCCTCTTTCCTGCCAGTGTCTGCTCCAGCCAGCTTCCGGACACCCTTTGGTCGCCTTCGGCGACTGGAAAACGTGACGGGTCCGGTGTGCTGTTCGGGCAGGCAGCCTGCGCGGCGGAGGCAAGCCCAAGGCAAGCAATTGCAACAAGCGGCTTCATCATTTTCGTCTCCAAGATCAAATAATGATCTCAGGGAAGCGTAACTAGTTGCGCCAATCAAGAGTGATCGTATCCAAGGGGCTGAGGCGTTCTCCCGATCAACGCACACCCCAAGGTCTCCCGCAGGGCCGCCGCCAGTTCGTCCACCGTCTCGGTCGAGACGAAAAGGCCTCCCGTCCGGTCGGCCAGGCATTTGGCCACGGTCTTGCCGTCCGCATAGCTCTGCGCCTCCGGGTTGTCCCATGCGAAGGGGTCGGCCACCACCTTGAAGCCGATCACATGCACCGTCAGCCCCGGCGCCGTGGCGGCCAGGTCCGCGCCGAGCGCGCAGGGCCGGCCGCCGCAGGTTTCGTTGCCATCGGTCACCAGCACCACGATGCCGGGCGCGCGGCCCGCGTCCAGCGCTTCCGCCGCCGCCCGAACCGAGGCCGCGAGTGGCGTCAGCCCGCGCGGCTCCAGCCCGTCGATGGCGGCCACCACCGCCTCGGCCGCATCCGGCATGGGCGCAAATCGCAAGTCGATCCCCGAGCAGCTGTCCGCGCCGCCGGGGCCGTAGACCAGAAGCCCCACCCGCCGCACCGGCGCGATCTGCGGCATCGCCCGGGCCACCGCCGCGCGGGCCTCGATGATCCGTGTGGGGGCCGTGGGGTCGTATCCCAGTTCCGCCATCGAGGCCGAGCCGTCGAAGACCAGCATCGCGTCGCGCGTGCAATCCTGTGCCCCGGCGGCCACGGGGACAAGGGCGAGAGCGGCGCAGAGGGCGAGGACAGGGCGCATGGGCCATAGTCGCACCGCGACAGGGGTGAAATCAATCCGTAGGATAGGACTCAGGCCTGTAACCTGGAAAGGAGCGCCCGCGTGTATGTCAAGACCCTCGCCGAGATCCTCGACACCCCCGCCCATGCCAGGGGAGATGCCTTCGAAAGCCGCCGCCTGCTTCTGGCCGATGCGGGGCTTGGCTATTCCTTTCACGACACGGTGGTGCGACAGGGCACCTCCCAGCACATGCAGTACAAAAACCACATCGAGGTGAACTATTGCATCGAGGGCGAAGGCGAGGTCGAGGAGGTGGAGACCGGCAGGGTCTGGCCAGTGGGCCCCGGCACGATGTATGTGCTCGACCGGCACGACGCCCATATACTGCGGGCCACGAAAAGCGATCTGCGCTTCATCTGCATCTTCACGCCGGCGCTCACGGGGCGGGAAACCCGCGACGAGGATGGAAGCTATTCCCTGCCGGACTGAGGCTTGACCAGTGTTAAGCCGCGCGTGCTGCGGATTGGGTATTTTGAGCGGAGGGATCGCGGCGCGAAGGATAGGCGAGATGCGGTTATCGATGCGATCGGCCCTTTGGCTTTTGGTGGTCTGTGCCGCCTGTCTGGGGCCTTGTCCAGGTCTTTCCGCGGCTGGCGCGCAAGAGCGGCTGCAGCCGGAGGATGTCACCTATCTCGGCGCCTTCCGACTGCCCGAAGAGGGCGAGCGGCCGAAGACCTTCGCCTGGGGCGGCGGCGCGATGACCTTCCGCCCGGCAGAGGGCCGGGCGCCGGGGGCGGGAGAGTTGCCCGGTTCGCTTTACATCATGGGGCATGACCGGATGGCCTATGGCGAATTGCCCGACGGCAACCAGATCGCCGAGATCTCCATTCCGCGCCCTGTTCGTGCAGAGAGGCCCGAGGCGCTGCCCGTCGCCCGCTTCCTGCAACCCTTCACGGATGTCGCCGCCGGGCGCTTCGAGGGGCTCGACGAGTTGCCGCGCACAGGGCTCGCCTGGCTCGATACGCCCCGGACCGGGCCGCGCCTGCACCTTGCCTGGGGGCAGCACATGCAGCCCGATCCGCCTGTGCCCAGCCATGGCTGGGTGTCCCCGGACCTGGCGGCGGGCGATTTCGCGGGCCCGTGGTTCATCGGCGATCAACCGGGCTATGCGACCAACGGCTATCTCTTCCCCATCCCCGAGGGCTGGGCCGAGCGGCATGTGGGCGGTCGCCGCCTTGCCACGGGCCGGTTCCGCGACGGCGGCTGGTCGGGCATGGGGCCCGCGCTTTTCGCCTATGCGCCCTGGACGGACGCAAAGGGCACGCCGGCCCCGCCGGGCAGCCGCCTGTCGGAGATAACGCTGCTCCTCTATCCCAGTTCGCGCGACACCGATGCCTTCGACCGGGCGCTCAAGGGCTATGCCCATGCCGACGAATGGGAGGGCGGCGCCTGGATCGAGACCGCCTCGGGCAAGACGGCGGTGCTCTTCGCCGGCACCAAGGCGGTGGGGGCGCGGCACTGGTACGGCTTCGTCAATCCCGCCGGTCCCGAGCTGCCTTGCGTTGCGGCCGATTTCGTCGGCACCTTCCCGGTCTGCCGCACCGCCGATGGCGGCGAATGTCCGGCCTCGGAGATGACCGAATGCGAAGGCCATAACGGTCTTCGCGGCTGGTGGGCCTCGCGCTTCGAGGCGCAGTTCATCCTCTACGATCCCGCCCAACTGGCCGAGGTAGCGGCCGGGCGGTTGGACCCCTGGCAGCCGCAACCCTATGCCGTGATCCCGATTGACGACCACCTGTTTCTGAACCCGGCGGGTATCGAGCCCGAAACGCTGGGCGTGGGCCCGCAACGGCGCTACCGGATCGGCGAGGTGGCCTATGATCCGGTCGGCGGGCGGCTTTACGTGCTGGAGTTGTTCGCGGATGACGACAAGCCCATCGTGCATGTGTGGCTGGTGCGGCAATAGCGGCCGACAGCAGCCACGCCCCCGCAGCGCGTGTCAGTCGACCGGGCGCAGCACGCGCAGCCGTATCGCCACGCCTTCGGCCTCCTCCGCCGGAATGTCCTCTTCGTAAAATCCGGGCCGGATGTGGGTGACCGGGTGCCAATCGCCGAACGCATCGGTCTCCGCGGGGTTCGCGCCGATCTTGTCCTCCAGTTCGAAGATCAACAGCCGTCCGGGCCGCACCCAGGCGTGGATCGCCCGGTCGGCCTTGCGGTAGAACAGGCTCTGGCGTGTCTCGATGATCGTCCAGTCGCCTTCCTGACGGGGGGTCATCACCGTGTCGGCGTCGTAATAGGTGTCCTCGTAGGTACGCAGCAGCGATCTGCGACCGTCCAGGAATTCCGGATCGACCATGCCGGCGGGAAGCCTGATCTCGGCCAGGATCACCGGCTGGCTTCCCTTGAAGCGGGGCTTTGGCGGTTCCCAGAAGAAATAGCCATAAAATCCCAGAAGAACCGTGCCGGTGATCCCCAACGCCGCCAGCCCCTGTCGTCCCGTCACCGGTCCGGCACCCGCCTTGCGCCGCATCCTCAGGACGATCACGCATCCCAAGATGGCACCGATCACCAGCCCGACGGGGAGGCCCGTCACCGCCGCGCCCATTGCCAGCGCGCCCTGCTGATCATCCGCTCCTGTGGCGTAACCCAGCAGGATAACGCCGAAGAACCCGATCGCGCCACCAAGGACGGCGCCGCCGACGGCGCCAAGAAGTGCCAGAAAGAATGTCATTTTCAATGTCCCTTCGGCAGTCAGTCTATATCGGACCGGGCCATTGGGAACAGATACAACGCGGGCCTTGATCCCGCCGGTCAAGCCGTCTATACGCCCCCGGTGGCCCATAGGCCCGACTCAATAAACCAATTCATGCCGTGGTTGGCCCCATCCGCTTCGGGGGTCACATCCGGCTTCAGGAGAAGTGGACCATGAAACTCAACGACCTGCGCGACAATCCCGGCGCGACGAAAGCCCGCAAACGTGTCGGCCGCGGCCCGGGCTCGGGCTATGGCAAGACCGGCGGCCGCGGCATCAAGGGCCAGAAATCCCGCTCCGGCGTGGCGATCAAGGGCTATGAGGGCGGCCAGATGCCGCTTTACATGCGCCTGCCCAAACGCGGCTTCAACAAGCCCAACCGCAAGAAATTTGCCGTGGTGAATCTCGGCCTGATCCAGAAATTCGTCGATGCCGGCAAGATCGACGGCGGCAACACCATCACAGAGGACGTGCTGGTGGACAGCGGCCTGGTGCGCCGCAAGCTCGACGGCGTTCGGGTTCTGGCCAAGGGCGAGGTGACCTCCAAGCTGACGCTCGACGTCACCGGGGCATCCAAATCGGCGGTCGAGGCCGTCGAAAAGGCGGGGGGCTCGCTTACGGTCACATCCGCGCAGTCGGCCGAATAAGAGGTTGTGAGCGGCGCGCGTGCCGCTTACATACCCCCTAGTTTTCCCTGTTACGCCGCCTGGGCCGGAAAACGGTTCTGGCGGCGTTCCTGCAAATAAAGAGACCACGCATGGTATCCGCAGCAGAACAAATGGCCGCCAACACCAGTTGGTCCGCCCTGGGCAAGGCCACCGATCTTCGCAAGCGCATCATCTTCACCCTCGCCCTGTTGATCGTCTATCGCCTCGGCACCTGGATTCCGGTACCTGGCATCGACGGGGCCGAGCTTCGCGAGTTCATGGAAAGCGCCAGCCAGGGGATCGGCGGCATGCTGTCGATGTTCACCGGCGGCGCGCTCGGGCGGATGGGCATCTTTGCGCTGGGGATCATGCCCTATATCTCGGCCTCGATCATCGTGCAGCTGATGACGGCGATTGTGCCGTCGCTGGAACAGTTGAAGAAAGAGGGCGAGCAGGGGCGCAAGAAGATCAACCAGTATACCCGTTACGGCACGGTGTTTCTGGCCACGCTGCAATCCTATGGCCTGGCGATGAGCCTTGTCTCTGGCGAGCTGGTGCAGCCCGAACTGGCCACGCCCTTCTTCGTTGCCTCCTGCATGATCACGCTGGTGGGCGGCACGATGTTCCTGATGTGGCTGGGCGAGCAGATCACCGCTCGCGGCGTGGGCAACGGCATTTCGCTGATCATCTTCGTGGGCATCATCGCCGAAATTCCGGCAGCACTGGCGCAGTTCTTCGCCTCCGGCCGGTCGGGCGCGATCAGCCCGGCGGTCATCGTGGGCGTGCTGATCATGGTGGTGGCGGTGATCGCCTTCGTGGTCTTCATGGAACGAAGCCTGCGCAAGATTCACATCCAGTATCCTCGCCGCCAGGTGGGGATGAAGGTCTATGACGGCGGCAATTCGCACCTGCCGGTCAAGGTCAACCCGGCGGGCGTGATCCCGGCGATCTTCGCCTCCTCGCTGCTGCTGCTTCCGGTGACGCTCTCGACCTTCTCGGGTCAGAACACCGGGCCGGTGATGTCGACCGTCCTGGCCTATTTCGGCCCGGGCCAGCCGCTCTATCTGGTGTTCTTTGCCGGCATGATCGTGTTCTTCGCCTATTTCTACACCTATAACGTGGCCTTCAAGCCCGACGAGGTGGCCGACAATCTCAAGAACCAGAACGGCTTCGTCCCCGGCATCCGTCCCGGCAAGAAGACCGCCGAATACCTGGAATATGTGGTGACGCGGGTTCTGGTTCTGGGTTCTGCCTACCTTGCGGCAGTTTGTCTCCTTCCGGAAATTCTGCGTAGCCAATTCGCCATACCTTTCTATTTTGGCGGCACGTCGGTCCTCATCGTCGTGTCCGTGGTGATGGACACCATCCAGCAGGTGCAGTCGCATCTTCTGGCGCATCAGTACGAGGGCCTCATCGAGAAGTCGCAGCTCAGCGGCAAGGGCCG
>JAUIBJ010000230.1 GCA_030428025.1 Alphaproteobacteria bacterium | reverse complement strand
GGTATTGGAGCGAGGTGTCGGAACAGTTCGGGAGGGTCTCGTCTAGGGCAGCCCCTGGGCGTATAGCGCCCCCGGATTGGTGCGCCTAACCGCACCGCCTCCTTGAACTCTAGAGGGCCGCTTCCGACAGGGAGCGGCCCTTTTGATTTGGCGATTTCGCATCTCTGCATTACGTCGGTATCCCGTCGGCATCGCGTCGGTGCCGTTGTTTCTTCCCAAGAGGAGCCCATGCTGCGCATCACCAGCCAGATTGCCATCGAGGATTGGGAACTGACCGAACAGTTCACCCGTTCGGGCGGCCCCGGCGGGCAGAACGTCAACAAGGTGTCGACGGCGGTAGAGTTGCGCTTCGAGGCGGAGCGCTCTCCCAACCTGCCTGACCCGGTAAAGCGGCGGCTGAAGCGGCTGGCCGGGCGGCGTTGGACGAAGGATGGCGCGGTGCTGATCCAGGTCGAGGACACCCGCAGCCAGGCCCGGAACCGCGACATAGCGCGCGAGCGGTTGGCCGAACTGGTGAGGAAGGCGTGCGAAAAGCCAAAGCGGCGCATACCCACCAGGCCCACTCTTGGCGCCAAGAAACGGCGGCTGAAAGCCAAGAAGGAGCGCGGCGAGGTGAAGGCCCTGCGCGGCCGGGTGGATCGGGAGGAGTGACAGGCACTATCCGCCCCGGTTAACGTGGCGGACTTGGGTGCGATTCCGCCCCCTTCGGAGGAACGAGGTTGAATCCGCGGGACCGGGTGGTAATCAGATCATGCAGGCGCCCGCCCCGGCGCCCGCTGTTCGGGCCGTCCGAACTTGGGCCCGGAAAGGTTTCCCGCGCGTTGGGATATGGCACCCACGCCCGACCACAGAAGAAGGAGCGCGCGAATGCGGCCTCAAACCCTTATCTTTCCCGCGGCCCTGCTGGCGCTTGGCGCATGCGGGGCGCCGCCGCCGGCAACCAACGACCGGGGCTTCATCGCCGAGCTGTCCCCTTCCGTCGCCGCGCTCGCCGCTCCGAACCAGGATCTGACCGCGGTGCAGTGGCGGCCCGAGGACGGCTGCTACTGGTATCTCTACGAAGGCCCGGTAGAAACGCTGATGGTGCCGCTTCGTGCCGATGACGGCGGCAAGATCTGCGCACCGGGCGCCACCGGCTGACCGCCCTTCAACTGCGCGCGAGGCGGGTGCCGTCAGCGGGGTAGAGATAGGCGGTGACACCCGTGTCGACATGCTCGTAGAGCTGGTTGATATGCGGCATGACCATGCGCACGCAGCCCGAGCTGGCGCGCCCGCCGATCGTGTGCGGCTCAGGCGTGCCGTGGATCCGAAGATAACTGTCGCGACTGCCCACGTAGAGATAGAAAGCCCGTGAGCCGAGAGGGTTTTCCGGCCCCGGCGGCATGCCGCCGGCGTGCTGCGCATAGATCTCGGGGTCGCGCCTGATCATGTTCTGCGTTGGCGTCCAGCTTGGCCATTTCGCTTTCCGACGGATCGTATAGACGCCCGGCGAGTAAAGATCGCCGCGGGCAATGGCCACACCATAGCGCATTGCCGTGCCGCCGGGTTCGATATGGTAGAGAAACCGCGCCACCGCATCCACATGGATGCTGCCCGGCGCGAGCCCGTCCCGCGCCTCGACCCGGACAGGCAGAAACCGGGGCGCGAGGCCCCAGGGATTGGTGGTGGCCGGGTCGTAGTTCGGCGGCGTCACTTGGGCATCCCAAGCCTCCCAATCGGTGCGCGTTGCGGCGGAGGCGGTTGCGACCGGCAGAGCGATCGGGGATGAAAACAGGGCGGCCGTGGTGGCGATGAAATGACGTCGGGTCAGCATGGCGGGGTTCCTCGGGTCTCGGGGTGATCGGACTCAGGGGTCTTATGTCACTTTTCGTCGGTCAGGGGAAAGATCGTCCGTTCGGGTCGCCTGTCAAGATCTGGTGACGGGGCGTCAGCAATGCTTTCGGTGCAACCCGGCAGCCCGACGCACCCCTGTAGGGAATAGGGTATTTTTTCACGTGCACTCATGATAGATCAATGCCTTGGTGCAGTCTTGATCGCAAAATTTTTCGGCGACCGAACACCTATTCCTTCGTGTCACCACCGAAGTCCTACCGCAACGCAATGCATCACCAGAAAACCCAACGCGAGACGGCCGCAATGTCGGTTCGTTCATCGCGTCTCGGCATCCGTCTTATCAGGTGGCACATTTGGTCACTTCGTTGGGCTGTACATTCCTTTGCGCGTTGCATTTGTAGTGGACGCACGCGACATGGCGCGCTCAATCGCCCTCTTGACCATTCTTGTCATACCGCTGTTTGGCCTGCGCAGATGCTGACATTCTGGAAGGGACTGATCATGAAGTCCCCAATCTTCGAGGTCGGATTGCTTGGGTTTCAACCCTATTGGTTGCTCCCAAACCATTCTGGACATGCTCACTTGCATTGTCATTGCCAAGCGCGTGCTGCTATGTCGGCCAGTTTGCATGAAAGAAAACGGAGCCTGTTTCCGAAAATCATGTCCAGCGAGAACGCGATCGGCAGTGCGATCAGAATGCTTTGCCCCCAGACTTGCAGCCATGTCCATGAAAGTCCGAACTCCATGAGGCTGAACACGCCCGACAAAGCCGTGGACATGAAGGAAGACATGACCAAAGAGCCCGAGAGCCGCTGCAGGTGCTTGCGGTGATTCATGTCAGGCAACCTCTCGCTGGGCCAAAGCCGTGGCCGCATCGGTCAGGTCTTCCAGCGCGCTTGGCTCCGTGATGCGCCCGGTATCGACATCGAAGACGTCGTAGAAGTTCGCGACGGAAACAGCCGCCTTCAGGTCCACTCCGAAAAACCGCGCCGAGCCTTTCGCCGAAGCCAGCACACTCCCCGCACCCCCGGGACCCGGAGAGGTCGCAAGGAAGACCGTCGGCTTGTCCTGAAACACTTTCTGATCGATCCGGCTCGCCCAGTCGAAGAGGTTCTTATAGGCAGCGGAATAGGATCCGTTGTGTTCCGCGAAGGATACGATCACCGCATCGGCGGAGCCGATTTTCTCGAAGAACGTCTTTGCCGGCGCGGGTTGGCCGATCTCTTTCTCGAGATCTTCGCTGAAGATCGGCAGCTCGTAGTCACTGAGATCCAAAACCTCGATATCGGCCCCGGGAACAAGTGTGGCGGTAAACCGCGCCAGCGCCTTGTTGATGGAGTTCTTGCTGTTGCTTGCACCGAAAGTCAGGATTTTCATGGGTCTTCTCCGGTCTGTATTGGAAGGTTTCTGAGAATTGCGTCATAGAAAGGCGGCATCCGCCCTGCGTTTTCTCTTTGTAACTCAGTCGATGTTGCCGAGCTCGCCGGCCTCTTGGGCGGCGATCACCGCGGCCAGTTGATCGGCGTCTCGCATCGCGAACGGGCCCTTTTGCACGAAGGGTTCACGTATGGGGCTGCCGCTGAGAAGCACGGCCTGCCCCCCTTCGCCGCTCCGCAGGCGGATCTCCTCGGCACCGTTGTTGGCCAGTGCTGAGTCGCTGCAAAGCCGGTGGCGGGTTCCGTCGAGGTCGACCTCGACCTCGCCCCGGATGAGGTGAAGCCAAGTGGCTGTTCCGGGATCGGCGCGGTGAGTGAAGCTGCCGCCCGTCTTCAGAGCGATATCTAGGATGGTGAGGGGCAAGGCGGGCGGCGTCGCACCGGTGACACCGTTGCTACTGCCGGTCATCACCCGCACCCTGTGGCCGGGGCCTTCGATCACCGGCATCTCCGTTGCGGCGACATGGCGTGCACTGGGCGCGTCCAGCTTCCGGGCAGCCGGCAGGTTGACGAAGATCTGCAGGGCGTGGGTGCGCGAACCGGGGGTGGGCGCCTCGTCATGCACCGCGCCGCGGGCGGCCTTGAGCCAGTAGAGATCGCCCGGGGCCAGCTCGATGTCGTTGCCCAGAGAGTCCCGGTTGCGGAAGCTCCCGGTGCTGTCCTCGAAAAGCACGCTCACCGCCGAGAGCCCGGCATGGGCGTGGGGCGCGAAGGTCGGCTCGGTCATGGTGAAATGATCGACCATGATCAGCGGGTCCATCAGCCCGTCGAGCTGGCGATGGATGAAACTCGTCGCTTCGAAACCCGTGCCGCGGGTCATCCTCTCCCCTTGCTGGACCGCGGTGATCGCGGCGTGGGGGACCTGGTTTTGAACTTTGTTTTGAACGGTCATATTCGTCTCCTGTGCTGAATATGAACCTAAGGGCAGGACGGTTCCTGGAAAATCCGTTGATTTCGGAACCTATCGTTCTGTATTTGGAACGATAATGACCAACGAGAAGGCCGCACGATGGATCTCAATCAAGCCTACTACCTGGTGCATGTCGTCGAGAAAAAGGGATTCTCGGCAGCGGCGCGGGCACTCGGCATTCCCAAGTCGCGGATCAGCCGTCACGTGAAGACCCTCGAAGTGGATCTAGGTACGCGCCTTCTGAACCGTGACTCGAGACACATGTCTCTGACGGAAGCGGGCGAAGCCTATTACCGACATGCCAGGATGGCGCTGGAATGCATGACGGCCGCCGAAGCGGCTGTGCGCAGGGACAAAGACGCGCTGGAGGGCACCGTAACGCTGTCCTGTTCGGTCGGTGTCGCGCAGTTCGCACTCAGCCGGATCCTACCGCGTTTCTTGGCCGAGAACCCGCGTGTCATCCTGCGCCTTCAGGCCTCCAACGACTATGCTGACCTGATCAGTGATGGTATCGACCTGGCCATTCGGGGACATGCCAAGTTGCTGCCCGACTCGGGGCTGATCCAACGGCGCATCACCGAGGTTCCTTGGCACCTGTTCGGCTCACCCGGCCTGGCGCAACAGATCGGAGGTTCAGCTTCGCCGACCGACCTTGAGGGCCTGCCCGGGCTTGGGCTTGGCTGGCGCCCCGGGGGCAATTCTTGGACCTTGCAAGGACCCGGCGGACGGAGTGCCTCGGTTCCATACGCCGTGCGCATGCGCTGCGATGACATGGTCACCCTTAAACTGGCGGCCACGGCGGGGCTCGGTGTGGCGGCTCTGCCGGCCTATGTCTGCGCGGAGGATGTCACGGCAGGGCGGCTGTGCCGCCTCTTGCCTGAATGGACCGCCGGATTGCCGGAGATCAGCCTACTGATGCATGAGCGGAGGGGTAACCCGCCACAGGTTGACGCCCTTGCGGCCTTTCTGCGCCGCGATCTGCCAGATGTCATGAACGGTGTCGGCAGCTCGTAGCGAACTCGCACTTCAAACCGAAGTTGGTTCATTCCCTGACCTGTCGTTCGGTAGGGTGCGGCTTCTTGGATGGGGAGGCGGCAGGACATCAAGGGCCACGCCGCCCCGGCAGGCTCAGCGCGCGGGGCGCACGTTGTAGAGATATTCCGCCGGCTGCCAGAGGCGCCGGCGGAAGGCTGCAAGGCAAAGCGCGGCGATGATCAGTTCGACGACAAGGGCGCCGATGACGCTACCGGACGGCATACCGTCAACTGCAAGCCCGACCAGTCGCCCGGCAGGGAAGGCGATAAAGACTGTCAGGGCCACCGCCATGGCGACGGGCAGGACCGCCTGCCGCCGGATCCCGAGCAACATCAGAAGGCCGAAGCCCGCAAGACCGGCGCCGGGTGCGCGCAGTTCGCTCAGCAGGCTGGCGCCTTGGCCGAGCGTGATGCCGTAGGTGGCGTAGAAAGCGTGCGGCGCGAACAGGATGAAAGCGCCGATGGTGAACGCGGTGAGCCCGGAGAGACCGAGCGCGATCTTCTCGAACAGGGTGGGTCTCATGTCATGTTCCTTTCATGGCGTGGTGTCAGGCGGCGCTTGTCCAGGCGCCGGTTCGGGTGGCGGCCCGGGCAAAGTCCGCAAAGTCGCGAGGGCCGCGGCCAAGCGCGCGCATCACGCCGTCCGTGGTGTGGGCGTTTCGCCCGTCCAGGGTTTCTCGTGCGATGGCCGTGAAGACGTCGGCGACGAAGTTGCCCCCGGCCTCGGCGATGTTCGCGTGGAATTCCTCGAAGCTGATCGGGATATGCCGGATCTCGCGCCCGGTCGCCTCCGAAAGCTCGGCCGCCATGTCCGCGAAGGTCATCAGCCGCGGGCCCGTCACCTCGTAGAGTTCGCCCCGGTGACCGTCTTCGGTCAGCGCCGCAACCGCGACGTCGGCAATGTCGTCGATGTCGATGATAGGCTCGGCGACATCGCCGCCCGGCATCGGAAGTACACCAGCCAGGACCGGATCGCGCAGGTAGCCTTCAGAGAAGTTCTGCGCGAACCAGGCGGCCCGGA
>JAUIBJ010000229.1 GCA_030428025.1 Alphaproteobacteria bacterium | reverse complement strand
GTGCGGCGCGCAGCATCATCTCCACCTCGTACTGGCCGCCGGGATGGCGCGCACCGATGTCGAGCGCCAGGTCGCGGGTTTGGCCCAGATCGGCCTCGGACAGGAACCCAAGCTCTTTAACCCGGTCCGGCGCCTGGGCCAGAACGCGCGGATCGGTCTCGAATATCTGCGCCGAAACCGCGCCTTCGAAGGGCTGTTTTTCCGAAACGCCGGTTTTCGGAAAGCAGGCGTTCGATCGGGTGTTGAACGTATAGGCATGGCATTGCGGATTGCCGAGACAGGACGCGCGGCATGCCTCGCGGGTGGTGTCGAAGAGCGGCTGCAGGTCGCCACCGAAGAAATCGGTATCGAGCGTCACAACCTGGCGCCGCTCGGGCACGGCGCCCTGTGCCGCGGCCTCGACCGCCAGAATCGCAAACAGGATGACAGAAATGAAACGAAGCATGCGACCCTCCCTCGGTTGCCGTTGCATGGTGCCACGCCGCTCGGCATTAAACAACGATTCCGGTGCCGCAGCCCGGCGCGGTTAAGCGCTTCTTCACCATCCTCGTGGATTGTTCCGCTCTGTGCCCGATATTTCCGGGCGGAGATCGGCCATGAGCCTTGCCAACAAACTGGCGGAAGAACGGCGCGCACGCCTTGCGGCGGAACGGCTTCTGGAACAGAAGCAGGCCGAATTGCATGCGGCCAACCGCAAGCTGGGCAAGCACGCGCTCGCGCTGTCGGAAGAGATTGTCGAAACCCGCGCCGAGGTGCAGACGGTGCGGGATGAAAACGAGCGCGTGAAGTCCGACCTGACCGTCGCCAACGAAAAGATCCAGATCGCTGAGCGCCGGCTCTGGCATTCCATCGAGACGATCCAGGACGGGTTCGCCTTTTTCGACATCGACAGCCGGATGATCGCCGCGAACAAGGCTTGGCTTGCGGTGTTTGACGGGCTGGAAGACGTCAAGCCCGGGGTCTCCTATATCGAGATCCTGCAACTCGTCACCGAAGAAGGTATCATCGATATCGGTGACATGCCCCCGGCCGCCTGGCGCGAGAAGATGCTCGACCGCTGGCAAAGCCCCAGCCCCGAGGCAGAGGTGATCCGCCTGTGGAACGGCGAATACATCAAGCTGATCGACCAGCGCGGCCATGGCGGCGATGTGGTCAGCCTCGCGCTCAACATCACCGATACGGTGCGCTACGAAAAGAAGCTGAACGACGCCCGCCGTGCGGCCGAAGCGGCGAGCAAGGCCAAATCTTCCTTCCTCGCGAACATGAGCCACGAAATCCGCACGCCGATGAATGGCATCGTGGGCATGGCCGAACTGCTGATCGACACCAGCCTGAACGAGGAGCAGAGGCTTTTCGCCGACACGATCAAAAGCTCGGGCGAGGCGCTGCTGGTGATCATCAACGACGTGCTCGACTATTCCAAGATCGAAGCCGGCAAGCTGGAACTTCACGAAGAGCCGTTCGATCTGGAGCGTTGCATCCACGAGCTTGTGACGCTCATGCAGGTCAACACCCGCGACAAGGGACTCGATCTGCTGGTCGATTACGACATCTTCCTGCCGGGACGGTTCATCGGCGATCCGGGCCGCCTGCGCCAGGTGCTGACCAACCTGATCGGCAACGCGGTGAAATTCACCGAGGAGGGCCATGTGATCGTGCGCGCCACGGGCGTGCCGTCGGACGACATGCGCCAGACCGAGCTGCACATCACCATCGAGGATACCGGCATCGGCATTCCCCCCGACAAGGCACAGCATATCTTTGGCGAGTTCAATCAGGTCGACGACGAGCGCAACCGCAAGTTCGAGGGCACCGGGCTGGGCCTGGCCATCTCCGAGCGGCTGATCCGCATGATGGGCGGACACATCTGGGTTGAGTCGGAAGAGGGCAATGGCGCGGTCTTCGGCTTCTCGGTCACCCTGCCCACCGCGGAGTCGGTGGACCCTTCGAGCCTGCACGTGCCCGAGGGGCTGAAGACCGCGCTCATCGTCGAGGATCAGCCTGCGAACCGGACCATTCTGGAACGCCAGCTTGGCGCGCTCGGCATCCGCACCCAAAGCGTCCAAAGCGGCGCCGAGGCGCTGGCAACGCTGCCTGGCGAGGTCGATCTGGTGGTGACCGACCACATCATGCCGCAGATGGACGGGATGGAACTGGCCGAGGCGATGCGCGAAGCCGGGCACCAGATGCCGGTGATCCTGCTCAGCCCAAGCCCCACCACCGCCGAGCAGGATCCGGCCCGCCGCCACGTGCAGGCGGTTCTGGGTCGGCCCACGCCGCGGGCCGACCTATTTGCCGCGCTGGATCGGCTGAAGGACCGGTTCACCGCCCCGAGGGCACCGGCGGTCGAACCGCCACCGCCGCCGGAGCCGGCCGGCGCGCGGGCCATGCGGGTGCTCGCCGCCGACGACAACAAGACCAACCGGCTGGTGTTTTCAAAGATGGTCAAGGCGCTGGATATCGAGTTGGAATTCGCTACAAACGGCATCGAAGCGGTGGCGCTTTACGAAAGTTTCGACCCGGATTTGGTTTTTATGGACATTTCCATGCCTGAAATGGACGGGAAGGAGGCGACACGACGCATTCGCGAAATCGAGGCACGCAGCGGGCGGCATGTGCCCGTCGTGGCAATGACCGCCCACGCGATGGGCGGCGACAAGGAGGACATACTGTCGGCCGGGCTCGACCACTACCTGACAAAGCCGCTCAGCAAATCGGCCATTTCCGGGCAGGTGGCCGCGGCGCAGCCGGCAGGCACCCGCCCACCCCTGCCGGAGGATCAGGCCGCCTCCTGAGGGCGCAGGAAGACAGGCTTGCCGGGCTCGGACAGATCCTCCTGAAACCGGTAGCCGCCGGTGTCGAAATCCCGCAAGCCATCGGGATCGGTCAGCCGGCGCTGGATGATGAAGCGCGCCATCGCGCCGCGCGCCTTCTTGGCGAAGAAGCTCACGATCTTCGGGCCGCCGGGCTTGTCTTCCAGAAAGACCGGGGTGACGACGCGCAGCCCGAGCGTTTCTTGCCGGACCGCGCCGAAATACTCCTGGCTGGCGCAGTTCACCAGTACCTCGGTTCCGATCTCTTCGGCCTGGGCCCGCAGTGCCTGCGCGATCCGGTCGCCCCAGAAATCGTAAAGCGTCCGGCCCCGCGGCGTGGCCAGCCGGCTGCCCATTTCCAGCCTGTAGGGCTCGATCGCGTCGAGGGGCCGCAGCACCCCGTAAAGCCCCGAAAGGATGCGCAGGCGGTCCTGCGCCCAATCCATCTCGTCTTCTTCGAGCGATCGGGCCTCGAGGCCCAGATAAGTGTCGCCGGCAAAGACCAACGCGGCAGGCTTGCGCTCCATCGTCCCAAATTCGCGGAACCGTTCGGCGTTGAGCCGGGCCAGAGTGTCGGAAATCCCCATCAGCTTTTTCAGGTCGCCCGCCGACAGCTTCCGCGCCACCTCCGCCAGATCTGCAGCCTCGGCGGCAAAGGCGGGCTCGGTCACCCGCAGGTCGGGCGCCTCGGTCATGTCGAGACGTTTGGCGGGGGACAGAACCACCAGCATCGTCACCTCCCTTTGTTCAGGTCTCCGCCGACTTAATCCGCCGCTTGAAGAACGTCCAGAAACGCCGCTCCGAACCTGTCGGAGCGCTTTTCGCCCAGAAGGCGGGCCATATCCTGCAGATTGCGCGGCCGGGCGGAGGCGACGCGGGCCAGAAGCGAGGCGGAACAGCTCAGCGGCTTGTCATGGCCGGTCTCGCCGCAGGCCAGATCTACCTGCACGGCCATCAGCCGGTCGAACAATTCGCCCGCCTCGCGCCCGGCCAGCCGCCGGCGCGAGGGGTGCAGAGCCGCCGCCTCGCCGTTGATCACCTCCAGAAATGCCAGCCCGTACTGTTCCAGCTTCTTGGCTCCGACACCGCCGATCCGGGCCATCTCGTCCAGCGAGGCGGGTCGTGTCTCGGCCATTTCGATCAGCGTGCGGTCGTTAAAGACGATATAGGCGGGCATGTTCGCGGCCTCGGCCAACGCGCGGCGCCTGGCCTTTAGAGCCGAAAGAAGCGGCGCGTCCTCCTCCGATACCAGCGCCCTGGCTGCCGGTCGCCGGGCCGTCTTCTGCATCGTGTCGCGGCGCAGGGTGATACGCTCTTCGCCGCGCAGCACCGGGTGTGCAGCCTCGGTGATGCGCAGCGCGCCGTAGCGGTCCGGGTCGGGGCGGAGAAGGTCGTGCCCCATCATCTGCCGCAAGATCGCCTGCCAGCCGCGCCGGTCGATGTCGCGGCCGACGCCGAAGGTTGGCAACCCGTCATGCCCCCGCGCGCGGACCTTTTCGGTCTCGTTGCCGGTCAGGACGTCGATCAGATGGCCGGCGCCGAAATACTCGCCCGTCCGCAGCGCCGCGGAAAGCGCCTTCTGCACCGCCTCGGTGGCATCGAAGGTCTCCGGCGGGCGGTCGCAGAGGTCGCAATTGCCGCAGCCCTGCGCCTCTTCGCCGAAATAGCCCAGCAGCGTCTGTCGACGGCAGCTCAGCGCCTCGGCCAGGCCCAGCAGCGCGTTGAGCCGCGCGTGATCGGCCTGCCGGCGCTCGGGCGGGGCGAGCCCCTCGTCGATCTGGGCGCGGCGCAGGCGGATGTCGTCGGCTCCGAACAGCGTCAGCGTCTCGGCCGGCGCCCCGTCGCGGCCCGCGCGGCCGATCTCCTGATAGTAGGCCTCGATGGATTTCGGCAGGTCGGCATGCACGACCCAGCGGATATCGGGCTTGTCCACGCCCATGCCGAAGGCCAATGTCGCCACGACGATGAGCCCGTCCTCGACGCTGAAGCGGTGTTCCACCTCACGACGGTCCCCAGCCTCCATCCCGCCGTGATAGTGGCAGGCGTTGTGCCCCTCCTCTCGCAGAGCGCGGGCCAGCGTTTCGGTTTTCGCACGCGTGCCGCAGTAGACGATGCCCGACTGCCCCTTGCGCGCTGCGACGAAACCCGTCACCTGCTGGCGCGGCCGGTCTTTCTCCGCAAACGCCAGATGGATATTGGGCCGGTCGAACCCGCCCAGAAACACCTGCGGCTGCTGCCCGTCGAAAAGCTTGTCGACGATCTCGGCCCTGGTCTCGGCATCGGCGGTGGCGGTGAAGGCCGCCAGCGGAACGCCCAGCGCGCGGCGAAGCTCGCCGATGCGCAGATAGTCGGGGCGGAAATCGTGACCCCATTGCGAGACGCAATGCGCCTCGTCCACGGCAATAAGCGTGACGCCGATCCGCCGCAGCATCCCCAGCCCGGCCCCCGCCGCCAGACGCTCGGGCGCTAGATAGAGAAGTTTCAGCCGCCCGGCCTCAAGCCCCTCCCACACCGCACGGGTTTCGTCATCGGTATTGGCCGAGGTCAGCGCCCCGGCCTCTACCCCGGCGGCCCTGAGCGCCCGCACCTGATCGCGCATCAGCGCGATAAGCGGCGAGATCACCACCGTGACGCCGTCTCGCATCAGTGCCGGCAGCTGATAGCAGAGCGACTTGCCCCCGCCCGTGGGCATGATGGCCAGCGCGTTGCAGCCCTTCGCCACGGTATGTACGATCTCTTCCTGCCCGGGGCGGAAGCTGTCGAATCCGAAAATGTCGTGCAGAAGCGTGGCAGCGCTGTGCATGAAAGACCCGTAAGATTTTATCCGTCTGCTCTTACGGGTGACTTTTTCACACTAAGATTCCGTAAACAAGTCCCGGCTCAGTAGAAGAGCGAAGCGTTGTTCATCAGAATGATCCGGATCGCATAGACCCCGATCAGCGCCACCAGCGGCGCCAGGTCGATCCCGGACATGGGCGGGATGATCTTGCGGATCGGGCGATAGATCGGTTCCAGCAGCCGGTTCAGCATGTACCAGATCTGCGCGACCAGTTGCTGATGCAGGTTGAGCACCTGAAAACTGATGAGCCAGCTCATGATCACATGGGCGATGATAAAGAACCAGACGATATCCAGAATGAGCAGCAGGATCTGTAACAGCGACGTCATCGGCACCTTCCCTCGCGTTTCGGCCGCCCAAGACCTAAGCGGCCCTCTCGGAAAGCGCAAGTCTGACGCGATGTTGCGGTTGACCTTGCCGCGCGGCTGCGGCCAGGGAAGCGCAGGAAAGAGAAAGGCCGCCGCCCCATGTACCCTGTTGTCCGTCTCGTCTGGAACGTGCTCAAGTCCCGGCCCGCCCCGCCTCTCGCGGCCACGGAGGCACATGTGTCGCGGCATGTCTGCCTGCCTTGGGACATCGACCTCTGGC
>JAUIBJ010000228.1 GCA_030428025.1 Alphaproteobacteria bacterium | reverse complement strand
CTCCAGCACCCAGTGCCGCATGGATCACCGTTTGTCTTCCGAAGGCCCGGCCCAGCTCGTCCGCCGTCAGCCAGCCTATGAAATTGCCGCCGTAAGGCGTGCTCAGCTTCGATTTTCCGCGCTCGGAACCGTCGCTGGCCTGAAGCAGGACCCGCGCGTCTTCGCGGCCCAGCCAGTCCTTGACTTTTTCATAGCCCGCTACCGCTTGACCGCTCTTGCGCGCGAGGCTGATCAGATTTGTGACCCGCAGCGCCAGTTGCGCCTCAACCGACGCCACCAGATCCTCCGGCACCGCCAGCGGCTGCTTCGCGGCACGGGCGAAGAGGTTCTTCGCCACCGCCTTTTCCAGCGCCTGGCGCCGGGCGGAGACCCAGATGCCACGGCCGGGCAGCTTTTGCGCCAGATCTGGCACCACCTGCCCGTCCGGCCCGGCCACGAAGCGGATCAGATCGACGATCGGGCGCACCTCGCCCGTGGCGATGCATTTTCGCTCGGGACCTTGCGACCGGTCCTTGGGTTGCCCACCGCGACCCATGACACGCCCAACGAGGCCTGACGTATCAGGCCTCGCCCTCCTGATCCAGTTCCTCGGCCTCGTCGCTCGCCTCCAGATCGGCCGGATCGACCCAACCCAGCATCACCCGGGCATTCATGACCAGATGCTGGGCTTCCTCCAGCGACACGTCGAAGGGTTCGAGAATGCCGTCATCCTTGACGCGCTCGCCATCCACCGTGGTCCAGCCGCCGGCCAGTTCCCAGTCGGCGCAGGTTGCGAAATCTTCCAGCGTCCTGATTCCGTCTTCTGCCAGCGCCTTTACCATCTGGGGTGTCAGGCCCTCGAATTCAATGAGGCTCTCCTCGACGCCCATGCCGCGCGCCTGTTCCAGCGCCTCGCGCGCCTGTGCGTCGAGCACGTCGCGGGCCCGGGCCTGAAGCTCGTGAGCGGTGTCCTCGTCGACCCCGTCGATCACAAGAAGCTCGTCGAGCTCGACATAGGCGACCTCCTCGAGATTGGTGAAGCCTTCGGAAACCAGAAGCTGGGCGAAGAACTCATCGAGATCGAGCGCGTTCATGAACAGGTTGGTGCGCTCCTCGAACTCCTTCTGACGGCGCTCGCTGTCCTCGGCCTCGGTCATGATGTCGATGTCGAGCCCGGTCAACTGGCTGGCCAGCCGCACGTTCTGGCCGCGCCGGCCGATGGCCAGGGAAAGCTGGTCTTCCGGCACAACCACCTCGATGCGCTCGGCCTCCTCGTCGAGAACCACCTTGCTCACCTCCGCCGGTTGCAATGCGTTCACCAGGAAGGTGGGCTGATCCTCGTTCCACGGGATGATGTCGATCTTCTCGCCCTGAAGCTCGTTGACCACCGCCTGCACCCGGCTGCCGCGCATGCCGACGCAGGCGCCGACCGGGTCGATCGAGTTGTCATAGGAGATGACGGCGATCTTCGCCCGGCTGCCCGGATCGCGGGCAACGGCCTTGATCTCGATGATGCCGTCGTAAATTTCCGGCACTTCCATCTTGAAGAGTTCCGCCATGAATTCGGGCGCTGTGCGGGACAGGAAGATCTGCGGGCCCCGCGTCTCGCGCCGCACATCCTTGATGTAGCAGCGGATGCGGTCGCCGTTGCGATAGCTTTCGCGCCCGATCTTCTCGTTGCGGCGCAGAATCGCCTCGCCCCGGCCCACATCGACGATGACGTTGCCGTATTCCTCGCGCTTGACGACCCCGTTGATGATAGTGCCGGTACGGTCCTTGAATTCCTCAAACTGGCGGTCGCGCTCGGCCTCGCGCACCTTTTGCAGGATCACCTGCTTGGCGCTTTGTGCGGCGATGCGACCCAACTCCACCGGCGGTACCTCGTCGACGATCTCGTCGCCGGGGGCAGGGGGTGTATTCTGGTCCACGCCTTCCATCAGCGCCCGGTCGGTCTCGCTGGGCTGACGCAGGAGGAAGCGGCGGATGCGGCGGGTTTCGGGCTGTGCGCCTTCCTCGGCCGGTGGAATCTGGGCGATACCGGACAGAACGACGACATTGGGGCTGGCGTGGGTGATGGCTTGTTTGGCCTGATCCAGGGTCAGTTCGGCCTGAAAGTTCTCGATCTCGTCATCCTCTGCCACCGTGCGCACGCGAGTGAAGTTGGCCCGCCCGGTCTTGCGGTCGATCTTGACGCGGATGTCCATCTCGGCGCCGTAGCGGCTCTTGGCCGCCCGGGCGAGGCTTTCCTCCATCGCCTCGACCACGAGGCCCGGGTCGATCATCTTCTCGCGCGCCACCGCTTCGGCGGTTTGCAAAAGCTCAAGCTGGTTTGCAGAGGTAATTGCCATCTCAGTTCTCCTCAGACCCCTCGGTCTCGATCTCGTCAAATTGGTCTTCTTTTAGCGCGCCGGCATCCTTGCGCGCCTTCAGCATGTCGCGGATCAACTCGTCGGTCAGCACCAGCTTGGCGTCGCTCAGCCAGTCGAATTGCAGCCCCACCGTGCCCTCGTCGATATTGATCAGAACCTCCGATCCTTCGACGCCCGCCAGAACGCCCTTGAAGCGCTTGCGCCCGTCGATCAGTTCGGCGGTTTCCAGCTTTGCCTCATAGCCCTCGAAATCCTCGAAATCCTTGAGGCGGGTCAGGGGCCGGTCGATCCCGGGGCTGGACACTTCCAGCGTATAGGCGTCAGTGATCGGGTCCTCGACATCGAGCGTGGCACTCACGGCGTTCGAGATATCGGCGCAATCGTCTACCTCGATCCCGCCCTGCGGTTTATCTGCCATGATCTGCAGCGTCGCGGTCTTGCCGCCCATCAGGCGGATGCGCACCAGTTCATAGCCCAGGTCCTCTATGACGGGCGTGACGATCTCGGCCAGCCGGCGATCTATCGCGGTTTTGGCAATTAGGTCGTTGGTCATGGTTCCAAACACAAAAAAACGGGCGCGCGGCCCGTCGTAACTCTCCGGTGGAGCCTCCGGTTTGGACCCTGAGGCGCCGCTGTTGAGGGGGATATACGCCTCGCGGGGTGAGTCTGCAAGACCCATAAAGGAAAAGACCTGAATGGCCACATATGCTATCCACGAAGTGATTGATAGCTGGAGGTATTTCGATGTCAGTTGAGCAAATGGCCATCGCATAAGCACAGGCGTGGAGTTCGGGCGATCCCGAAGCGGTGGTTTCCTTCTACAGGGATGACGGTCAGATCATCATCAATCGCGGCGAGCCTGTCGTGGGGCGGGCGGCACTTCTCGACATGGTCTCCGGATTCTACGGAGATTTCCCTGGTCTGACCGTGCGCCTGGAACATCTGCGCGTGGCCGGCGATCACGCCATGTTCGGCTGGGTTCTGGAAGGCAAGCACACGGAAACGGGCAATCAGGTCAGGGTGCCCGGATGGGAGGAAAGGGATCTCGACGAAAAACTCAAGGTGACAATATCACTCGGCTGGTTCGATACCGAGGAATACGACCGCCAAATTCGCGAAGGGGTCTGAGCCCGGGATCTACTCCGCCGTCCATCCTTTGTCGCTATGCGTGCCGTCGCAATAGGGCTTGTTTCCCGACAGCCCGCAGCGGCAAAGCACGTATTTCTCGCGCGACATGCCCTCTGCCTGCGCCTCGGCGGGCGGCGTCACGCCAAGCACCCAATAAGGGCCGTCCTTCTCGACCGTGATGTCGCAACGGTCGGGCATTCGGTGTTCGCGCATGCCATCCTCGCGTTTGAGCGCCAGCGCACCGGACGGGCAGGCGGCAACCACCTCCTCCACTTCGGCTCGGGTGCCGTTGTCGGGCTGCACCCAGGGCTTCTGCGACGTATTGAAGACATGCCCGGCGATGCGCACGCATTCCTCCGCATGGGCGCAGATTCGCGGGCTGAAGGTCACGACGACATCCTTCCCCTCGTAGCTCAGAAGCTTATCCTTGCCCGCAGGTTCGCCGCTCTGGCTGTCAAAACCCACCTTCTCGTGGCTACCGTCGCAGAACGGCTTGTTGCCGGAATGGCCGCACCGGCAAAGGGCCATCACCGCCTTCACCTCGACCTCTTCCCCGTCCGGTCCCTTCATCCGGCGGATACCCTTGGCCACCAGCGGGCCATTTTCGCGTGCCTCGATTTGCGGATCGTCGCTCATGTAAATATCCCCTTTGGCGGGAAACTAGCGCAGAATGTTCGCCTGACCAGATACGGCGCGTCGTACCGCTCATCCGCGCGCCAAGTCGTCCATCACCTTTACCAGCTCGGCGCTGATTCCCGGCTCCGACAGCGCATGGCCTGCTAGTGGAATCATCCGCAACTCCGCCTCGTCCCATAGCTCCGACAGACGCCAGGCCGCATCGGGTGGGCAGATCATGTCATACCGGCCCTGGATGATCGTGCCGGGGATATGCGCAATACGCGGCATGTCTTCATAGATCTGTCGGTCGCGTTCGAGAAAGCCGCCATGGGTGAAATAGTGGTTTTCCAGCCGGGCGAAGGCGCGGGCGTAATCGGGGGGACTTTCGCCGCCCGCCCCGCTCGAGCCCACGGTTGCCAGCGCGTTTTCCCACGCCGCCCAGGCCTTGCCGTAACGCGCTTCCTGCGCTCGGTCGCCGGAGAAAAGCCGCCGGTGGTAGGCGGCGATCATGTCGTCCCGCTCGTCTGCGGGAATGGGCTCCTGAAATCTTGCCCAGGTCTCCGGCCAGAACCGTCCCGCCCCGCCCCCATAGAACCAGTCCAACTCGGCCTGAGTCATTGTAAATACACCACGTAGCACAAGATATGCGGCCGGATCGGGATGGGTTTGCGCATAAAGCAGCGCCAGCGTCGCCCCCCAGCTGCCGCCGAACACGATCCAGCGGTCGATGCCCAGCGACGTGCGGATCTGTTCAATGTCGGAAATCAGGTGCCAGGTGGTGTTGGCCTCGACCGAGGCATGCGGCCGCGACCGGCCGCAGCCGCGCTGATCGAAGAGCACGATGCGATAGGCCTTCGGGTCGAAATAGCGCCGCATCGCCGGACTGCAGCCGCCGCCGGGGCCGCCATGCAGCACGACAACCGGCCGACCGTCGGGATTGCCCGCCTGTTCGACATAGATGGAATGGCCATCCCCGACATCCATCATCTGCCTGTCGAACGGATCGACCGGCGGATACAAATACTGGACTGCGCTCTTTTGGCCTGAGAATTTATCCATGACCATCCTATATAGAGGGGCCGGACCAGAAGAGCATATGGAGAGCAGAATGCAAGCCGCTCAGACCACGATCGACCAAGGCGAGGTGGCAAAGTTCGAGGCGATGGCCGCCGAATGGTGGGATCCGAACGGCAAATTCAAGCCGCTGCACATGCTCAACCCCTGCCGGCTGAACTACATCACAGCCCAGATCGCGGCGGAATTCGATCGCGATCTTTCCGCGGGGATGCCCTTCAAAGGCCTGCGACTGCTGGACATCGGCTGCGGCGGCGGCCTTCTGAGCGAGCCGATGGCACGCCTCGGAGCGGATGTGGTGGGCGCCGACGCGGCGGAACGCAACATCCCCGTCGCGCAGCTTCATGCTGAACAGTCCGGGCTTTCCATCGACTATCGCCATACCACCGCCGAGGCGCTGGCCGCAGCCGGTGAGCGATTCGACGTGGTGCTGAATATGGAAGTGGTCGAGCACGTCTCCGACCCGCTGGCCTATCTCACCGCCTGCCGGCAGCTTTTGCGCCCTGGCGGACTGCATATCTGCTCGACCATCAACCGCAATCCGAAGAGCTTTGCCATGGCCATTGTCGGCGCCGAATACGTGATGCGCTGGCTGCCCAAGGGCACGCATGACTGGTCGAAATTCATCACCCCCGACGAGCTATACAAGCTGCTGGAACAGGCGGGGCTGCGCCCTGTGGACCGGAAGGGTTTTGTCTTCAACCCTGTGGCCTGGTCGTGGTCACTGTCGGATCGGGACCTGAGCGTCAACTACGTGACGGCGAGCGTGAATCCGGGCTGATCAACCGTCAGATTCCATCTTCATCCGCAACTCGCGCAGCACCGGCAAAGTGGCGCGTACGCGGTCCTCGCCCAGTTCATCGACCAGCTCGGTGATCAGCGGGGTGATTGCGGAAATCGCGGCATCCCGCGCCTGCCGGCCCGCTGGGCTGATCGTCACCATCTTGCGGCGCGCATCGTCCCAATCTGGGCGGATATGCACGTATCCGGCCCATTCCAGCTTGTGCAGCGTATTGGTCATGGCGCCGCGCGTGACATGGAAAGACTTGGCCAATTGCGCCGGGCTGCGTTCGCTGCCGGTGCGGGCCAGATGGTTCAGCACCG
>JAUIBJ010000227.1 GCA_030428025.1 Alphaproteobacteria bacterium | reverse complement strand
GTCGAGCTTGGCCAGAAGCCGCCCATCAAGCGTCAATGCGTCCCTGATCCGGCTCAACTCGACCAGCGGCGTGCCGCCAATCGCCCCGATGATCGAGGGCAGAAGGGGTGTCACGAAATCACCTCCAACTCGCGGCCGACCTCTTCGAAGGCCTCGATCGCCCGGTCCAGCATCTCCCGCGTGTGGCCCGCGCTCATCTGCGTCCGGATCCGGTCCTGCCCCTTGGGCACCACGGGAAAGCTGAAGGCCGTCACATAGACGCCCCTCTCGTTCAGTCGCGCCGCCATCTCCTGCGCCAGCTTCGGATCACGCAGCATCACTGGAATGATCGCGTGCTCGCCGGGCAAGAGTTCGAATCCCAGGCGACCCATCCTCTCCCGGAAATGGGCGGCATTCGCCCAGAGCGTCGCGCGTAAAGCGTCACCCTCCTCCAGCAGGTCGAACACTTTCAGCGACGCGCCGGCGATCACCGGCGCCAGCGTGTTGGAAAACAGGTATGGCCGCGACCGCTGCCGCAACCAGTCCACCACCTTCGCGCTCGCCGCCGTATAACCGCCCGAGGCCCCGCCCAGTGCCTTGCCGAGCGTGCCGGTCAGGATGTCCACCCTGCCCATCACGCCGCAATGCTCATGGCTGCCCCGGCCGGTGGCGCCCACGAAGCCCGTCGCGTGGCAATCGTCCACCATCACCATCGCGTCATACCGCTCCGCCAGGTCGCAGATCTCGGCCAGCTTCGCATAGTACCCGTCCATCGAAAACACGCCGTCGGTGGCGATCAGACGGTGCCGCGCGCCCTGCGCCTCCTGCAAACACCGCTCAAGATCGGCCATGTCGGAATTGGCATAGCGATAGCGCTGCGCCTTGCACAGCCGCACCCCGTCGATGATGCTCGCGTGGTTCAGCGCGTCAGAGATCACCGCGTCCTCGGGCCCCAGAATCGTCTCGAACAAACCTGTATTCGCATCGAATGCGGCAGCATAGAGAATGGCATCCTCCATCCCCAGAAACCCCGCGATCCGCGCCTCGAGCGCCTTGTGCTCCTCCTGCGTGCCGCAGATGAAGCGGACGCTGGCCATCCCGAACCCGTAACGGTCGAGCGCCTCATGCGCCGCCGCGATCACCCGCGCGTCATCGGCCAGCCCGAGATAGTTGTTGGCGCAGAGGTTCACCACTTCCGCCCCGCCGGCCAGCCGCACGCGGCCCGCCTGCATCGAGGTGATCACCCGCTCGGTCTTGTAAAGCCCCTCCTCCTTCAGGCCTTCAAGCCTCTCGCCCAGATCGGCATCGAATCTCTCGCTTGCACGCATCGTCTCACCTCCTTGATCCGCCCCCGGGCGTCATCTTGCCCGAAATACTCCGGGGGGAGTCGCCGCCCCGCGGCGACGGGGGGCAGCGCCCCCTATCAATACCACGCCTCGGGAATCTCCCGTTTCCGCCGTGCCACGTAATCCTGCAACTCTTCAACCTTTGCCTCGTCGAGCGCGGGCGGCTCGTATCGCTCCAGCATGGCGTTCCACCGTTCGAAGGCCCGCATCCGCATGTCCTTACCACCGCCTTCCTCCCAGCTTTCCACGTTTTCGCTGTCCGACAGCGCCGGCTCGTAGAAGGCGCCGGCGTAGTGACGCATTGTATGGGCACAGCCCAGAAAATGCCCGCCCGGCCGAACCTCGCCATAGGCATCGCGCGCAAGGCTTTCGTCATCCACCGCAAGTCCCTCGCCCAGCACCTTCTGATAGCCGCCCAGCCGGTCGGCATCCATCACCAGCTTCTCGAACCCGGTGCAAAGCCCACCTTCGAGCCAGCCGGCCGCATGAAGCACATAGTTGGCGCCGGCCAGCATGGTGGAATGCATCGAATCGGCGCTTTCATAGGCCGCCTGCGCATCCTCGATCTTGCTGGCCGTCAGCGACCCGCCGCAGCGCAGCGGCAGCCCCGCCCGACGCGCCATCTGCCCGATCGCATAGTTCGAAATCACGGGCTCCGGCATCCCGAAGGTGGGTGCGCCGCTCTTCAGGCTCATGGACGACAGGAAATTGCCCAGCACAAACGGGGCGCCCGGCCGGATCAGCTGCGCGTAGGCGCAACAGATCATCGCCTCGGCCATCGCCTGCGTCACGCTGGCCGCCGTACTCACCGGCCCCATGGCGCCGGACAGGATGAAGGGCACCACGATGATCCCCTGCCCGCGCCCGCAATAGGTGCGAATGGACTGGGTCACCACCTTGTCCACCAGAAGCGGAGAGTTGGTGTTGACGTTGCCCATGATGACGCAATTGGCGTCCATCACCTCTTTCCCGTGCAGGATTTCGGCCATGTCCACGCTGTCCTGCGCCCGGCTCATCTCGGTGATGGCGCCCAGATGCGGCTTGTCGCTGCAGGTCATGTGTAGATACAGCATGTCAAGATGACGGTGGCTGACCGGCACGTCGCAGGGCTCGACGATCACCAACCCCGTATGATGCAGGTTGGGATGCATATAGGCCAGCTTCACCAGCTTCTCGAGCGCGGCCAGATCGCCATAGCGCCGGCCCCCTTCAAGGTCGCGCACGAAGGGCGCGCCATAGATCGGCGCGAAAACCTGGTTCGCCCCGCCGATGGTGACGCTGCGCGCCGGGTTGCGGGCCAGCTGGGTGAACTCGCGGGGGGCCTTGGCGCAAAGGTCCCGGATCCAGTCCGCCGGCGCGCGCACGCGGCACTCGCGCACATCCGCGCCCGCCTCTTTCCACAGCCGCAGGGCGTCCGGGTCGTCGCGGAAATCGATGCCCACCTCCTGCAAGATCCAGTCGACCTGATCCTCCAGCCGAGCGATCTCCTCCTCGCCCAGCACGTCGAAAAACGGCAGCCTGCGCCGGATGAAGGGGGATGGGGGCGCGGCCGAGGCCAGCGCCCCGGGATCGCGCCGGTTTCTCGCACGTCTCGCCATGCCGAACCTCGCCTATTGCCGGATCAATCTAAACCGTCCTAGAGTGCCTGTGATCGCGGAAATTTCTGGGGATAAGGATAATCTGAGATTATGCGAAAACTCTGGAAACTCGTCTCCTCCCCCCGCCATCTTCTGGTGTTCGAGGCCGCCGCGCGCACCGGGTCCTTCACCCGTGCGGCGCGCGAACTGAACGTGCAACAGCCCGCCGTCTCGGCCGCCATCAAGCAGCTGGAAAGCTCGCTGGGCACGCGGCTCTTCATCCGTGCGCACCGGGCCGTCACCCTTACCCATGCCGGGGAACGGCTTTACAACGACACCGCCGCCGCCTTCGAGCGCATACACCACACCGCCGAAATGCTCAGCCAGCGCAGCGCGCAGCAGCATGTCACCCTCTCGGCCTCCACCGCCTTCGCGCATTACTGGATGGTGCCCCGGCTGGCCCGCTTCCACGCCGCCCATCCCGGGATCGACCTGCGCCTGCAAACCTCCGAACGCGAGCCCGAGATCGA
This sequence comes from Alphaproteobacteria bacterium, assembly GCA_030428025.1. Taxonomy (GTDB): domain Bacteria; phylum Pseudomonadota; class Alphaproteobacteria; order Rhodobacterales; family Rhodobacteraceae; genus Roseovarius. The sequence goes on along the minus strand of JAUIBJ010000227.1, from coordinate 2,855 downwards.
CGCCGAGGGCATTTCGCTGGGCGTCCGCCGGGGGTCGGGCAGATGGCCCGGCTGCCACAGCCACCTGATCGCACCCGAGGTGATCTCTCCCATCGCGTCACCGCGCGTGATGTCCTCGGCGGTCAACCTCAAGACGGTGGCGAACCTGCCGCATGAAGTACTCATCCATCTGGAGGAACCTGTGCGCGACCGCCCCGGCTGGGCCGATTACTTCGCCCATTGGAAGGTGCCCTTCGCCGAGCCGCGCACCGGCCTGCGGCTCAACGATTACGCCCTCGTCCTGCAGGCCGCCATCGCCGGCGAGGGCTTCGCCTTCGGCTGGCACCACGTCACCGACCACCTGATCCGGCAGGGCCTTCTGGTGCGCCGTGACGCATGGGCCTGGGAAACCGGGCAGGGCTTCTATCTGGTCTGGTCCGCCTCCACGCCTCTCAGCCCCCAGGCGGAACAGGTCCGCGACTGGCTGGTTTCGCTGTAGGCCAGGCTTCAGCCCGGCACCCTCTCCCATTTCACCCGCAATCCGGTATGGTCACAGACAAAACCTCGGAGGACAGACCGCATGCTTCATTCCGTCACCCGCGGTACCGGCCGCCCGGTGCTCGTCCTCCACGGCGCCAGGCTCGATCACCGCCACATGCTCGACGCGATGGAACCGGTGTTCGAAGGGCTTTCAGGCTGGAACAGGGTCTATGTCGACCTGCCCGGCCACGGCGAAAGCCCGGCCCCGCCAGAGGTGACAGACATGGCCGGCGTGGTTGAAACGGTAATCGGCTTCGCCGAGGACCGCTTCCCCAACCAGCCCGTCACGATCATCGGCGAATCCCGGGGCAGCCATGTGGCCGAAGGCATCGCCATGCTGCGGCCGCAACTCGTGGCCGGCCTCTGCCTGATCGTGCCCGGCGGCAATGGCCCCGACTCCCCGCGCCCCGATCACGAAACCCTCGTGCCCGCCCCCGGCATCCGCGACACACTGCCCGACGCGGCAAAACCCCGCTTCGACAGCCTCGTCGTGCAATCGCCCGAGATCGCCGAAAAGATCGTCGCCACCAAACTGCCCGCCGTCGCGCTTCACGACGCCGATTTCGAGGCCCGCGTCCAGCAGCGTTTCGCATTCTCCGACGATCCGGATGTAACCGGCGGGCGCTGCGACAAGCCCAGCCTCATCCTCTCCGGCCGGCAGGATTCCATTTCGGGCTACAAGGATGCTCTGGCGTTGCTGCCCCGTTTCCCCCGCGCCAGTTTCGCCCTGCTCGACACGGCGGGCCACAGCCTCGCCTGGGAACGGCCCGCGCTTGCCGCCGCCCTCATCCGCGACTGGCTCAGCCGGATCTCCGCGTAGGCCGGGCTTCAGCCCGGCTCTGAGACGCGGCATCGCGACCGAGTGCCGCATGCCCAGTCGTTCAGACCGGCCTACCTTACCTTCGTTTCAAATCGGAGATGCGAAGATGTTCAAGGGGTTTTGGCTTTCGATGGCGATCATCGTCGGCGGCATGCTCGGCCTGCCGGTGCTGTTTCTCGCCGCCGTATAAACGAAAGCGTCCGAGCGGGCTCTCCGCTCGGACGTCTTTGTCCTATGCGGCGATCCGTGGCCGCCCGCTGGCCTCCACGGTGATCTCCGCCTCCAGAAACACCTCTCGCGCCTCCGCCTGGGCGACCTTCACGTCACGCCGGGCAACCACGTGAATATCCTCGGCTCCGGCCAGTTCCGCCTGCATCCGTGCCTCCGTTTCCAGCACCACCCGAAGCCTCTCCAACGCCACCTCGGCCACGGTGAAATCCTCCGGCCCCGTCTCCAGATGCACCCGGAACCGCCCCTCGGCGGGGCTCGTCACCGTCCCGCTCCGCCGGATCGTGACGCGCCCCACCACCGCGCCGATGGCATTGGCCACGCCCGCGTGTTCCGGCAACACCATGCGGCAGGACAGGCGCTCTCCCACCGCGCCGTAATAGGCCGGCGCCGAGGCGCCGAGGCCCACCACGGGCAGGTTCAGCCCGGAATCGAGCCGCACCAGCCCCCGGTGATGCTCAAGCCCCATCTGCGTCAGCACATGCCGCGCCAGAACCTCGGGCGCGAGGCCAAATTCCGCATCGTCCTCGGCAAAAGCCGTCTCCAGCAAGGCCAGACTGGTCTGATAGGTCAACTGGTCAATGATCATCTGCGCCATGCCCATCGTATCGGGATTGAGCCTGTTGCCGCTCCCCGTCCGCTTGCGCCCGACAAGCGCCAGCGCCTTCCGTGCCGCGACCGCATCCCACGAGCTCTGCCGCCCCAGTTCATGCGCGGCATCCGAGGGCGTCACGCCCGCAAGCTGCACCAGCCCCCGTTTCACCAGCCGCATCAGCCCGGCCATCTCCAGCCGCGTCTTCAGCACCTGGCCCAGCGGCCGCACCCCGCCGCCGATCCGTTCCAGAAGAGCGGCATCCTTGAGTTGCAACCCGCCGGCCTCTATCCCCGGCACCGCGCGGACGAAGCGCGCATCATGCTCCCCCGGCGTTTCGCTGCGCAACTGCTCGTCCAGCACCCGGTGCACCAGATCCGGCGCCTCCAGCGCTATCAGGCTGACCGGCACCACCCTCCGCGGGCCCAAAGTGATGCCTCCCTCAAGCCCCTCGTCCATCACATGGACTTCGCTGTCGCCGCCCAGACCGGTGGTGCGCATCGCCACCGCCTCGACCATTGTCCGCCACGGGCCCACCCGCGCGCCCGCCGGGTCGATCGCCGGCTTGCCGCCGCGCAGCACCGCCACATCCGTCGTCGTCCCACCGATGTCCGAGACCAGCGCCTCGGTTTCCCCGGTCATCCAGGAGGCGCCGACGATACTGGCCGCCGGCCCGCTCAGGATCGTCTCGATCGG
>JAUIBJ010000226.1 GCA_030428025.1 Alphaproteobacteria bacterium | reverse complement strand
TCGTCCAGAGGGGCATAGCGCCCGCCGGCCAGCCCGGCGCGCACCGCCTCATTGCCGGTGGCTGTCTCATGGGCGCTGAGGCGGGCCCTGCGGCCTCCGCCCCGGCGACGCGCGGGCTGTCTTTCCGTATCTGTCATCCTGCCTCTCCCCCGTTCAGGTCGATCAACTCGCGGCGGAACCAGTCCTTCTCGGCCTCGGCGCGCGGGCGCTCGAAATTGCGCGCCGCCTTATGGCCCGACCAGACCGCATCGGCGATGAGCGCGGGACTTGCGGCATCGCCGATCAGTTCCAGCGTCACCAGTTCGCCTTTGTCCGCAAGCGCCTGGTGAAGTTCCGTCTCGCGCATCCGTTCCGTCACCAGAACAGCCGCCGCGCAGGCAAGCGCCTCCTCCCGCCCGGTGAAGACGCAGGACAGCCGCATCTCTTCCGGCGACAACGCCGCCAGCGTCCGGTTGCAGCGGATCTCCACCCCCAGTTCGATCAGCCGCGCCTGCACCCGCGGCTGTTCCAGCGTCAGGTCGGTGAACGGCGAGACAAGGCTTGCCGGGGTGGCGAAGACCACCTCGCGGCCTTCCCCCGCCAGCTTTTCGGCCAGCACCGCGGCGAGGTAGATCTGATCGTCGTCATAGACCACCACGGGGCCCGCCTCTGGCAGGAGGCCGGCCATGATGTCGTCGGGGGTGAAAACGGCCGCCCCCTCGGCAATCGGGGGCGGCGTGCGGCGCGTCGTCCGCCCGATCCCGTCGCGCCGCCAGCGCGCGCCGGTGGCAAGAAACACATGCGGCACGCCCAGTTCGGCCACCTCCTCGGCGGTCATGGCGCTTTGGGTGAAGATGCGCAGATTGGCCATCTGCCGCAGCTGGTGCAGGCGGTAATCGGCCACGCGCCTCCACGCCCCGAGCCCCGGCAGGCCGCTTTCGCGCAGCACGCGGCCCCCCGGCTCCTCGCCTGCCTCAGCCAGCGTCACGTCATAACCGCGCCGGCCCAGTTGCAGTGCGCATTCCAGCCCCGCCGGGCCCGCGCCCACCACCAGCACCTCGGCCGCGCTCTTCTTCGGGGCGATCCGTTCGGGGTGCCAGCCGCGCCGCCATTCCTCGCCCATGGTGGGGTTCTGGGTGCAGCGGATCGGCACGCCCAGGCTGTCGGCGCTGACGCAGATATTGCAGCCGATGCATTCGCGAATGTCCTCGATGCGTCCCTCCTCGATCTTTTTCGGCAGGAACGGATCGGAGATGGAGGGGCGGGCCGCCCCGATGAAATCGAGCAGCCCCTTTCTGACCATCGACACCATCAGGTCGGGCGAGGTGAAGCGGCCCACCCCCACCACCGGCTTGTCGGTCACCTGCTTGACGAAGGAGATGTAGTCGTTCTGATAGCCGTCTTCGGGCGCAAAGCGGGTTGTCGCGCTGTCATTGGGCCAGCCGGCCACGTTCACATCCCACAGATCGGGGATGTCGGCCAGCATCTCGACCACCGCGCGGCCCTCTTCGGCGGCCTGCATCCCCTCGGCGCCCAGCATCTCGTCCACGGCGAAACGGAAGGCCACGGCGCAATCCTGCCCCACCACCTCGTGCGTGTCCTCCAGCAACTCGCGGGTCAGCCGCAGCCGGTTTTCCAGCGAGCCGCCATATTCGTCGCTCCGCGCGTTCAGATGTGGCAGCAGGAAATGCTGGGCCACGGTCATGTTGTGGCCGGCATAGACATAGATGATGTCGAAGCCCGCGTCGCGGGCGCGGCGGGCGGCGTCGCGGTGCCAGCGCCGCAGCGCACGAATGTCGGACTTGTCCATCGCCCTGGCCTGCCGCGCGATGACGTTATCGGAAGACATGTCGGAGGGGGCGAGGATGGGGGCGCGGGAGAAATGGTTGAGCGCGTGGCTGCCGTTGTGGACCAGTTCCACCGCCGCCAGCGCGCCCTTGTCATGTACGGCTTCGGTCATCAGGCGCAGGGCGGGAATGTCGCGCTCGTCCCAGAGCCGGCCTTCGGAGAAGGGCGACAGGTCTGAGCTGGGATGGATTTCGGTTTCCTGATTGGCCACAACGGCCCAGCCGCCCTCGGCCTTCATCGCCCGCATCGCCGCCTCGGCCCGGGGATGTCGGTGGCCCATGCCGTTGCAATGCGGCACCTGATAGAACCGGTTGCGCGCTTCCACCGGCCCGATCCGGACCGGCTCGAACAGCACGCCGAATCTGTTCTCCTCCGTCATCGGGGCGCCCCATACAACGGCGCATGCCGTGCCCGAACCCTTGCCGCAACGCGTCTCAAGCGGATCACTTCACTTCTCCCCGTATCGGACTTTGTTGTTTCGATCTTGCTTAAATGGACGATCGTCCATTTACAATGACGCGAGAGATTGGCATGTGTCAACATGTCTTGGCAGGGCGGGCCGCTAAGGGAAGTCGGAGGACATCTGGTGACGGACAAAGACAGATCGCCAAGCGGAAAATCCGGCCCCTCGTCGGGCCGCGACCCGGAGCGCAGCCGCCGGCTGCTGATCGAGGCCACGCTGGAATCGATTGCCCGCAAAGGGATTTCGGAAACCACGGTCAGCCGGATCATCGAACACGCCGGCGTGTCCCGCGGCATGATCCATCTGCATTTCGGTGGCAAGGACAAGCTGCTGGAAGAAGCCGCCAGAACGTTTTGCGAAGCCTATTATATCGAGATGGATCGCCAGCTCGCCGGTGTCTCCGATGGCCCGACAGAGACGATCATGGCCATCGTCCGGGCCGATCTGAGCGAGGAGTTGCTCAACGAACGCTCGGTTGCGATCTGGCATGCCTTTCGCGGCGTTGCCCGCTTGAACCCGGCGATCGCGCATTACAGCGACACCCGCGACGCGCGGCTGCGTGGCATGATCTGCGACGCCTTCCATGCGCTTCTGGAAAGCGAAGGGGATGCCGGCGTCGCCGACGACATCACGATGGGAACGCTCGCCCTGCTGGAAGGAATGTGGACGGATTTCCTCACCCATCCCGACGCGTTTTCGCGGCAGGCGGCGGTGCGGATCGTTTCCCGCTTCCTGGAGGCGATGTTTCCGGGGCGGTTCCGCATCTGACGCCCTGGCCGCAGAGCTCAGTGTGCGGTCGACCGCTTGATGTCGCCCGCGTCCAGCACCGGCGAGGCGTCGATCACATCCGCGTCGAGCATCGCCGCCACCCGTTCGAGACTGGCCACAAGCATCGCCTGTTCCCATTCCTCGATGGCCGAGAAATTGCGCACGAAGCGTTGTTGCAGCGGGTCGGGCGCACCGTCGATCGTCTGACGGCCCTTGGGGGTGACGTGGATGTTGGTCTGGCGCCGGTCGGCGGCGGATTTTTCACGCATGACCATCTCTTCGCGCACCAGCTTGTCCACCAGCGACGTCACCGTCGCCTGCGAGACACGCATCCGCTGGGAAATCTCCGTCGCCGTTGCGTCGCCGCGCTCGGCGATGATCTGCAGCGCGCGAAACTGGGCCGCGGTCACACCGGTACTTTGCTTGAGTTCGCGCCCGAAAAGCTCTGTCGCCCGGAGAATCCGGCGCAGCGCGATGAGACAGGTATCGACTCGGTCCATGGGTACCCCCGCAAAACTTAGAATGCCTAAATATATAAGACCTAAAACGAAAAGCAAGGGGCAAACAGCTTTGTCAAGCTAAATGTCTCTACATGGATTTTTGGCTAAAATTTGCTCTCACCGGCAAATTTCCCGCGATTCTCGGGAACTTTTACTTAGCCTATTGAAGTTATTCACGCGATAGGTTACTTCAACTGCTGAAGCAAAACAGGAGCACGGATTACATGAAACACTCGCGTGACATCGTCAGAGCCTCGCTGTCGGAGCTGCGGACGCCGCAGATGGAGGATGGCTCGGCCATCTGGGATCTGATCCGCCGCTGCGACCCGCTGGACGAGAATTCCATGTATTGCAATCTGCTCCAGTGCGATCATTTCGCCGATACCTGCGTGGTTGCCGAAACCGATGGCGAGATCGAGGGCTGGGTGTCGGCCTATGTGATGCCCAACGACCCCGAGACGCTGTTCGTCTGGCAGGTCGCCGTCGACGAGAAGGCCCGCGGCAAGGGGCTTGGCGTCCTGATGCTGCAACACATCCTCGGCCGGGAGATCTGCAAGGACGTCACGCGCCTGCAAACCACGATCACCAGCGACAACGCCGCCTCCTGGGCGCTGTTCCGCAAGTTCGCCCGCATTCAGGGCAGCAGCCTTCAGGCCGAGGCGTATTTCAAGGAATCCGCGCATTTCGACGGCCATCACGACACCGAGCACATGGTGACGATCAAGCTTGCCGACACAATGGCGCGCGCCGCCTGACGGCCGGTCGTCCCGCCACTTCTCCTGACTTCACAAGACTATCCGAAAGAGAGACATGACACATCATACCCCCAACATTTCCGTTTTCGAGCGACGTGAATCCGAGGCACGCAGCTACTGCCGCGGCTTTCCTACGGTCTTCGCCTCTGCCAGCGGCTCGGAGATGACCGACGAAGACGGCCGGAGCTATATCGACTTTCTGGCTGGCTGTTCCTCGCTCAATTACGGGCACAACGACCCGGACATGAAGGCCGCGCTCATCGAACATATGGAGGCCGACGGCATTGCCCACGGGCTCGACCTGCATACTGGCGTCAAGGCCGCGTTTCTGGACGCATTCGAGACGCACATCCTGACCCCGCGCGGCATGGACCACAAGGTGATGTTCCCCGGACCGACCGGCGCCAACGCAGTGGAAGCGGCCATGAAACTGGCCCGCCGCGCCACCGGGCGCAGCAACATCATCGCCTTCACCAACGGCTTTCACGGGGTGACCCTCGGGGCGCTGGCGGCGACCGGCAATGCCTATCATCGCGGCGGCGCGGGCACGGAATTGTCAGGCGTCACGCGCATGCCCTTCGACGGGTTCATGGGCGAAAGCTATGATTCCGCCGAGCTGCTGGACGCGATGCTGAAGGATACCTCTTCGGGCGTCGATGCACCGGCCGCGATCCTTCTTGAGACGGTGCAGGGCGAAGGCGGGCTGAACGCCGCCGGCGCGGACTGGATCCGCCGGGTGGCCGAGCTGGCGCATGCGCATGGCGCGCTGCTGATCATCGACGACATCCAGGCCGGGTGCGGACGCACGGGCAGCTTCTTCTCCTTCGAGGAGATGGGCGTGACGCCGGATATCATCACCATGGCCAAGTCGATCTCGGGCTTTGGCCTGCCAATGGGGCTGGTTCTGGTGCGGCCCGAGCACGACCTCATGGGCCCGGCCGAGCATAACGGCACCTTCCGCGGCAACACCCACGCCTTCGTCACCGCGCGCGTCGCGATCGAGAAGTTCTGGTCGAACGACGGGCTGCAGAAGGACGTGGCCCGCCGCGCCGATCTGATCGAGAAGGGTCTGCAGACGGTGGCCGACATGGTGCCTGGCGCCCGCCTGAAGGGGCGCGGCATGATGCGCGGTGTCGATGTGGGCTCGGGCGAACTGGCCGAACGCATCTGCGCCCGCGCCTTCCAGAACGGGCTGATCATCGAGACCTCGGGGTCCGAGGACGAGGTGGTGAAAATCCTCGCGCCGCTGACGACTCCGGACGAGATCCTTCAGGCGGGTCTGGACATCCTGATCGCCGCCGCCCGCGAGGAAACGCAACAACCCCGTATCGCCGCGGAGTAAGCCAATGATCGTCAGGAATTTCAACGATATCGTGGAGAACGAGCGCGACCGCGTGGTCTCGGACGCGAACTGGACGAGCGTGCGCATGCTGCTCGCAAGCGACGGGATGGGGTTTTCCTTCCACATCACCTTTCTCGAGGCCGGGTCGGAGCACACCTTCGAGTACAAGAACCACCTCGAAAGCGTCTATTGCGTTCAGGGCAAGGGGTCGATCACCGATCTCGCCACAGGCGAAACTCACAGGATCGAACCCGGCGTGCTCTATGCGCTCGACAAGCACGACCGCCATGTCCTGCGGGCCGAGGAGGAGCTGGTCATGGCCTGCTGCTTCAACCCGCCGGTCACCGGCACTGAGGTTCACCTGGAAGACGGCTCCTACGCCGCCCCAGAGGCAATCGAGGCATAAACAATGACCCATACGGTTGAAAAGATCGGCGGGACGTCAATGTCCCGTCTGAATGAACTGCGCGACACGCTGTTCATCGAGAACGGAACGCCGCGCTATGGCCGCATCTTCGTCGTGTCGGCCTTCGGCGGGATCACCGACCTGCTGCTGGAACACAAGAAATCCGGCGAGCGCGGTGTCTATGCCCAGTTCGCCAGCGCCGATGACGATCATGGCTGGCACGAGGCGCTCAGCCGCACCTGCGAGGCGATGATCAAGG
>JAUIBJ010000225.1 GCA_030428025.1 Alphaproteobacteria bacterium | reverse complement strand
TGCCCGGCGTCTCGGCCAGCAGTTTCTTCACCCAGGCGCGGTTGCGGTCGGTCAGCAGGATCCGCTCCAGCCGGGCGAAATCCTCCTCGGCCGTGGGGCCGCCATACTTGAGCGAGACGAGTCGCGAGAATTCCCAGGTCAGGGCGACCTGCTGGGCCAGATAGCGCATGCGGATCGTGTAGGACAGGTCGTCGGCATCGCCGGGCCAGGCAAGTGTCAGCCGGATCATGTCGAGCTGTTTCTCCAACGGGTCGCTATCGAGCTTCCGCAACACCTCGTCGAACCGTTCCAGCGAGCGGGTGCCGACCCCGGCTTCCCCGGCATGTCGCCCGACAAGTTCGTCGATCCCTTCGGCCTCCATCGCGCCGTGCCGTGCCTCGCAGGGGCCGATGCCCAGCATCATCGCGGCCCAGAGCGGTTTGAATTTCGCGGCCATGAAGCCGGGGATCTGGCGGCGTTCCATTTCCGCGCGGAACCGGGCCCAGTCCGCCTCTCCCAGAAGGTCAGGCAGGGTGGGGCCCTCTGTCACGAACATCACCGAAGGGTCGGTGGCGAGCTGGCGCTGGAACGCCTCCTGTTCCTCTCGCGACATTTCCAGATAGACCGCCTCGGCGCTCTCGATCAGCGGTTTGAGGCGGTCCAGGTGCGCCTCGGTTTCGGCATGGCGGAAGTGATAGGTTCCGAAAAGGGTGATCTCGGTTGCGCCCTTCGTCGCCCGCCAGAGCAGGCCCTCGTCATACGGGAGCGCGGCCGCCCTGGCCTCGAGCTGCACGCGGTCGGCCTCGGGCATCGCTGCGATCAGGTCGTCCCCCTCGCACAGGGCTTGGGCGGTAACGGGGTGAAGAAAAACGAAAAACAAGGCAAGCAAGCGCAGCATTCGACATCCTTTCGACGCACCGGTCAGTAGGGAAGGTAGGCGCCGGGCTACGCCTGCGCAAACCCTGATCGAAAAAAGTCGAAACGAAGAGTTGACAGCTTTCGCAGCATTGCCTAGCTATGCGTCGTTAGCACTCGATTAGGGTGAGTGCTAATAGCCCGGAAACGGGCTATTAGGGAGAAACTTTGAGCCAAGGAGCCAAAGACATGGCATTCAAACCGCTGCATGACCGCGTGCTCGTCCGCCGCGTTGAAAGCGAAGATAAAACCGCTGGCGGGCTGATTATCCCCGACAGCGCCAAGGAAAAGCCCCAGGAGGGCGAGGTTGTGGCCGTTGGTGCCGGAACTCGCGACGATGACGGCGACCGGATCGAGCTGGACGTCAAGGCCGGCGACCGCATCCTGTTCGGCAAGTGGTCGGGCACAGAGATCACGCTCGATGGCGAAGAGCTGCTGATCATGAAGGAAAGCGACATCCTGGGGATCATGGAGGACAGCAAGGCCGCCAAGGCCGCTTGAACGCCCCGGATCGTAACCTGACCCCAAGACAACAAGATTTCAGGAGCTACTCACATGTCTGCAAAAGACGTCAAATTCAATACCGACGCCCGCAACAAGATGATGCGCGGCGTCAACGTGCTGGCCGATGCCGTGCGCGTGACCCTTGGCCCGAAAGGCCGCAACGTGGTGCTCGACAAATCCTTCGGTTCGCCGCGCATCACCAAGGACGGTGTTTCGGTCGCCAAGGAAATCGAACTGGAAGACAAGTTCGAGAACATGGGCGCCCAGATGGTGAAAGAAGTCGCCCAGCGGACCAATGACGAGGCCGGCGACGGCACCACCACCGCCACCGTGCTGGCCCAGGCCATCGCCAAGGAAGGCATGAAGGCCGTGGCCGCGGGCATGAACCCGATGGATCTCAAGCGCGGCATCGACCTGGCCACCCACAAGGTGGTGCAGCACATCCGCGACGCCGCCCGCGAAGTCAAGGACTCGAGCGAAGTCGCCCAGGTCGGCACCGTGTCTGCCAACGGCGAGTCGGAAATCGGTCAGATGATTGCTGACGCGATGCAGAAGGTCGGCAATGACGGCGTTATCACCGTCGAGGAAAACAAGGGCCTGGAAACCGAGACCGACGTGGTCGAGGGGATGCAGTTCGACCGTGGCTACCTGTCGCCCTATTTCGTCACCAACGCCGACAAGATGACCACCGAGTTGGAAGACTGCATGATCCTGCTTCACGAGAAGAAACTCTCGTCGCTGCAGCCGATGGTGCCGTTGCTCGAAAGCGTGATCCAGTCGCAGAAACCTCTGCTGATCATCGCCGAGGACGTGGAAGGCGAAGCGCTGGCCACCCTCGTGGTCAACAAGCTGCGCGGCGGCCTGAAGATTGCGGCCGTCAAGGCACCGGGCTTCGGCGATCGCCGCAAGGCGATGCTGCAGGACATCGCCATCCTGACCGGCGGTCAGGTCATCAGCGAAGATCTGGGCATGAAGCTGGAAAGCGTCACCATGGACATGCTCGGTTCGGCCAAGAAGGTCTCGATCACCAAGGACGAAACCACCATCGTCGATGGTGCCGGTGAGAAAGCCGAGATCGAGGCCCGCGTCAGCCAGATCCGCCAGCAGATCGAGGAAACCACCTCGGACTACGACCGCGAGAAGCTGCAGGAGCGTGTTGCCAAGCTGGCCGGCGGTGTTGCCGTCATCCGCGTCGGCGGCATGACCGAGACCGAGGTGAAGGAGCGCAAGGACCGCGTCGACGATGCGCTGAACGCCACCCGCGCCGCGGTTCAGGAAGGCATCGTCGTCGGTGGCGGCGTGGCCCTCGTGCAGGGTGCAAAGGCACTTGACGGTCTGACCGGCGCCAACTCGGATCAGGACAACGGCATCGCCATCGTGCGCCGCGCGCTGGAAGCGCCGCTGCGCCAGATCGCCGAAAACGCCGGCGTCGACGGCTCGGTCGTGGCCGGCAAGATCCGTGAATCGGACGATCCCAAGTTCGGCTTCAACGCCCAGACCGAAGAATATGGCGACATGTTCTCTTACGGTGTCATCGACCCCGCGAAGGTCGTGCGCACCGCTCTGGAAGACGCCGCCTCGATCGCGGGCCTGCTGATCACCACCGAAGCGATGGTGGCCGACAAGCCGCAGAAGGAAGGCGCCGGCGGCGGCGGCATGCCCGACATGGGCGGCATGGGCGGCATGATGTAATCAGCCGCGCCTTGCGTGGGAAAAGCTTGGGCCGCTCCGAAAGGAGCGGCCCTTTCTGCTTTGGGCAAGTGATTTCGTCGCGGTCGCCCGGCCGCCGGGGGGCGGTGCATCCGGCGGGTGGCGCGTTTCGACCTAGGCGCGAACGCGGGGTCGATTGCGAAGGCAGCCAGCAGCACCCACGCAAGGCGGAGAACCATCCATGACGGCAATTCGGCTCAGGCCATCCGGGCTGCAGGCCCCCGCCATCTCAGCTCCGCGCGGTTGCGAACTGCCGGGCGAAGCGCAGATCGCGCGTGCTTTCCTCGGGTTCCGTGCCGGCGATATGGATGATCTCGCAAAGCTGGGCATGAATGCGTTCCAGTTCGCGGGTCGAGCCGGTCAGGGCCAGAATCGGCGTTTCCTGCCCAGTGACACGGACATAGAGCGAAGCCTGTGCCATCCGCGCCGGCGGGCGGCGCAGGAACAGGCTTTCGATATCGTCGAGCCCGATGGCGCGCACAACGCGGCCCTGATCGTTGATATTGACCTTTGTCAGCGCCAGCGTGCCGCGCTTGGCATCAAGCGAAAGCTGGCGGCGGAAGCCGCGCGTTCCATAGGCGTAGACGATGAGCCCCGTGGCGGTGAACAGCGTGGCCAGAAGGCTGTGCGACACCAGCTGTTCTGCCCCGGCATCCATCGGGAGGATCAGCCAGAGCATTGTCGATCCGGCCACCATCAGCCCGCCCGCGAGCCGCAGGACCAGTTCCGACATCGCCTCGATCTTGAAACGCTCGAACTTTTCCTGCGCCGTCAGGCCAAGGGCCGTCTTGGTCAGTGAAACCGTGCTCCACTCGCCATCGTACAGATTGTCAGAACGTCCCATTTGCCCGGGCCCCTGTGCGAAAGATTTGATTTAAACCCTTGCAGAGAAAATCGGCGAGAATGTGGCCGAGCGAAATTTATTTCGCGGCAGGGCGGGTCAGCTCTGCTGTGGGCGCACGATGTGGAAGGAACCGCTCATATAGGTCAACGGCTTCTCGCCCGCATTCGAGATGCCGGTCACGTCGCCGATGCAGATCGTGTGGCTGCCATGCACATGGCGATGATTGAGCGAACAGGTAAACGCCGTCGCCCGTGGCAGGATCGGGCCGAACTCCGTCGCGGTCATCTCGATTCCCTCGAACCGGTCGGGCTGATGGTGGTCGAAGGCCCCGGCAAAGGCGCGGGCCACCTCGGCCGCATCCTCGGGCAGCACGTTGACGCAGAAAACCCCGTTGCCGCAGACCGAGGTGGCAATGCGGCTGTCGGCCTTCAGGCAGACCAGAACCGAGGGCGGATCGGCCGAGAGCGAGGTGAAGGCACTGACCGTGGCGCCCGCCTGCCCGGCCGGCCCATCGGTGGTGACCACGGTAACCGTGGCGGCCACCTGCCGCATGGCGTCGATGAAAGCCTGGCGCGCGGCACTGGTGCCGGTGGTCTTTCGAGGAGCTGGCTGGGGTCGGGCCGGGGTCACGGGGGGCGTCTCCTGTTGCGCGGGGCCCATCGATACCGGCGAACGGCGCGCGGGTAAAGCGCTTCGCCGGCGAACCGGACCGTCTACGAACGATAGTGGGGCGTTTTTGCCGCTTTGCCAACATCCGGGGGGTGCCGCAGGCGATTGTTCTTTCCAGCGTTTCGCCCTATCACCGCGCCGACGAACCGGGACAGACGATGCCAGAGCCGACAGACGCCATTGCCATCATGGGGCCGGAGACACGGCCGGGGCTGCTTGCCAGCCGGCTGCCGCTCGATCGGCTGCGCTGGCCGCTGGGCCGGCCCGGGCGGCTTTCGGCGCCCGGTGCCACGCTGGCCGATCTTGCCCCGAGCGATCACCTGATCGGCTTTCCGCAAAATCTTCACCCGCTCCGTCCCGCCCGCGGTACGCGCGCCCGCGTGTCTCTGGCTCTGGCCGAGCCCGAGGCGATTCACGGAGCCTATCAGCGCCGGGTGGTGCGCGGAGCCGATCGGTTTCACCGGATTCTGAGCTATAACGAAGAGCTGCTTGCGCGGCTGCCCAACGGCATTTTCTTTCCCTATGGCAGCACCTGGATCCCCGACTGGCGCGACCGCGACCTGACCAAGACCGCGATGTGCTCGCTCATCGCGTCCGAAAAACGTTCGCAGCCGGGCCATGCGCTGCGTCACGCGCTGGCCGGACAGGTGCGGCGGGCGGGGCTGGACGTCACCGTGATGGGCCGTGGCTACAAGCCTTTCGCAGACAAGGCCGAGGGGCTTGCCCCCTACCGCTATTCGCTGGTGATCGAGAATGTGCGCGAGCGCAACTGTTTCACCGAAAAGCTGATCGACGCGGTACTCTGCCAGACGGTGCCGATCTACTGGGGCTGTCCGAACATCGCGGATTTCATGGAGACCGCGGGCATGATCCTGTGCGAGAACGAGGCGCAGATGCAGGCCGCTCTGCGTGCGATGTCCGAGGAGGACTATGCCGCCCGCCTTCCGGGACTTCTGGCCGCCATCCCGCAGGCCGACGCCTATGGCGATTTCTTTTTGCGCGCCGCCCGCGCCGTAGCCGAGGACCGCCCCGTTCCCTGACAGCCGGCAGCCGGGCTTTGCCCGTTCTTCATCTTGCCCGAAATACTCCCGCCGGAGGCGTCCGCCGCCGCCACGGGCGATGCGGCCCCCTGAAGGGCGGGCCAGATGCCGTGGCGACGGTTGAGCAGATCGGCGCAGGCGAGGTTTGCCGCATGCCGGCCGCGGCCCCCGAGCGTGGCGTCCTGCAGCCCGTGCCCGTCCGCGAATGCAGGCCTGAGACCCGCCCGCGCGCCCGGGGCGAGGCGGATGGGGATCTGCTGACGCGCCAGTTGGCCGGAAAGCCAGATATCGTCCACCGACCAGGCCTCGGTCGGCGGGGCGATGTCGGGCAGGCAAAGCCAGGCGGGGTCGACCAGCACGCCGGAAAACCCCTGGGCGATATCGGTAAAGCCCGTGCGGTCGCAGCCCTGTCGTTTCAGCCGCGCCACGGCGAAGCCGCTGGCAGCCACCGCCTCGCCCGGCGCCTGTGCGTCGAGCAGCGCCGCCGCCCAGCCCGGCGGCATCAGCCAGTCGTCGTCGCACCAGATGAGCCGTCGGATCCGGCCGTCAAGCAGCGGCGCCGCGCCGAGCGCCTTGGTGGCGGGGCCGAGATCCTCCTCCACGCGGATCAGCTCCACCCCCGAAGGCAGGGCGGGCAGCGGCACCGCTCCGGGAAACCGCTGCCACCTCTGCGG
>JAUIBJ010000224.1 GCA_030428025.1 Alphaproteobacteria bacterium | reverse complement strand
GGGGATGTTCATCGCCCGCCCGCCAGTGACGGCCCTCGCCCCCTGTTCCCCGGCCTCGGCCACCATACGCGCGGCACGGTCGCGCTGCGCCTCGCTGACCATCGGGCCCATGCTGGGCCCGGGCTCGGTGCGCTCGATGCCGGGACCTACGGAAAGGGATTTCGCCACCTTCGAGGCGCGTTCCAGCATCTCGTCATGGCGGCTTTCATGCACCAGAACCCGGCTCATCGCCGAACAGACCTGGCCCGCATTGGTGAAGATGCCGAACCGGATATCCCGCTCGAAGGCGTCGAGATCGGCGTCGTCATGGACGATGGCCGCCGATTTCCCGCCCAGTTCCAGCACGCAAGGCACGACGTTCTGCGCCGCTGCCGTGGCAATCGCGATACCGGTCCTGACCGATCCGGTAAAGACGATCTGGTTGACGTCCGGATGGGCCGACAGCGCGGCGCCCGCCTGATGCCCCCAGCCGCACAGGATGTTGACCGCGCCCTTGGGCCAGCCCACCGCCTCGGCCGCCTCGGCATAGATGTATTGCGACAGGGGCGTCAGTTCCGGCGTCTTGATAACGCAGGCATTGCCGGTGGCGAGCCCGGCGGAAAGCGACCGCGCCGTCATCTCCAGCGGGAAATTCCACGGGATGATCTGGGCCGAGACACCGTAAGGCTCGTAATGGGTGAAGTCGAAATAGCCCGCGCCCAAGGGGATCGACCGGCCCTCGAGCGTTTCCGCCTGGTTGCCGTAATATTCGAAATAGCGCGCCGCGCCGGCGATTTCCTTCTGCGCCTCCCAGAGCGGTTTGCCCTGTTCCAGCGTCAGCAGCTCGGCCACCTCGTCGCGACGGTCGAGCAGGTAGCGGCCCATCGCCTGCACCATCCGGCCGCGTTCGACCGGGCGCACGGCAGGCAGCGCGCCGGACAGATGCACGCGGCGGGCAGCCTGCACGGCGCGGTCGATATCGGCCTCGTCGGCCAGCGCCTGCTGGGCCAGCACCTCGCCGTTTCCGGGGTTGATCACCTCGACGCGCCCCGCGCCGCCATCGGCCCAGCTCCCGTCGATATAGTTCTGCCAATGGTCTTTCATCTTTCCCCCTGTCGCGTCGCCTCGCCCATCCGCGCCCGCCGGTGGTACTGCGGTTTGCCCCGACGGTAAAGCTTGCGCGACGGGCGATGCTGAAACCGGCCTTCTTCTCAGAATCCCGCATCCGGGGCAAAGAACACGATCACGACCACCGCGCTCCAGGCCGTGGCGACCAGTAGCGGCAGGCTCCAGGCGGTGTATTTTCCGCGCACGTGAATGCCGTCATCCCGACCGTCGCCGACAATGCCGGGAAGCAGGTCGTCGGGGTCGTGGCGCGTCCGCTGCTCCTTCCACCGGCGTTGCGTGTTTTCGATCGCATCGAAGGCCGCATCGACGCTGACATAGGTGAAAAGCGCCGAGCCCAGCCCGACCGCCGCGAAGACGACGGTGGTCAGGCGAAAGGCCGAGGGGCCGAAATCGCCCTGCGTGAGCAGCGAGAAGGAGGTGAACAAGAGCGCCTGAAAGGTCACGAACCAGAAGACGCGCTGATTGACCAGACCGTCCTCATGCGCCACCTTCTCGCGATAGGCCCGATAGATCGCAAGCCCGTGTTCCCTGTCGTCCATCGGCTCCCTCCGCGCCAAGCCTACCCGTCGACCGCCTCGCGCATCCATTTCTGAAGCGTCCGGATCGAATGCTCGGAATTCACCCCGCATTGCGGATCCAGCACCAACGGCCCCGGCCGATACCCCCGCGATTTCAACCCTCGATGCACCGATTCGACCAGCCGGATATCCTCTTCCACCGTGGTCTGGCGGTCCTGAACCGCAAGCCCGCGGATCACGTCGCTTTCCGCGCCCTCCTCGGTGTACCAGCCGCGCCAGACGGTGCAGTGGTCCACGTCGTCGGCCCGCCAGTGATAGGTGTTCAGAACATTGCCCGGATAGCACTGGAAGCTCATCATCGGCCACAGGAACCACGAGCGGTATTCGCCGGCATGTTCCACCGACATGTCGATCGGATAGGTCATCGCCTCGAGGCTCTGGCACTCGGTGGTGTGGCGCAGGACGAAGCCTGTCTCGGACGGCTGGATGTCGTAGGTTTCGGGCTTGATGACCCCCTCGGCGAATGTGGGATGGTTTAACGGGCAGTGATAGCATTCGGAATAGTTTTCGACCGAGACCTTCCAGTTGCAGGCCTCGGGGATCTCCACCCATTCCAGCGGCGCCAGCCGGTCGATATCGGGCACGTAGGCGCGGATCTCCTCGCGCACGCCGGGGTACCAGTCGTCCATCGGCGCGGTGTCGGGGTCGAGATTGACGAAGAGGAAACCGTTGAAATCCTCGCAGCGCACCTCGGTCAGGCAGATGCTGTCGCGGTCGAAACCCGGCACCGCCTTGATATTGGGGCCCGCGCGCAGCTTGCCCGTCAGTTCGTAGGTCCAGGCGTGATAGGGGCAGACCACAACGCGTGTACTTCCCGTTCCTTGCACGAGTTCATGCGCCCGGTGCTGGCAGACATTGTAGAAACAGCGGATCGCCTCGTCGCGCCCGCGAATGCAAAAGAGGCTCTGTCCGGCGATATGGAAGGCGAAATAGTCGCCCACATTGGGCACCTGGCTGACATGGCCGGCAAATTGCCAGGTGCGGGCCAGAAGCCCGGCCATCTCCTCTGCGAAGATGGCCGGATCGGTGTAATAGCGTGCGTCAAGCGAATGCACCAAGGGCGCGTTCATTCCGGCTCCTCCTGATAGATACCGAGTTGATGGCGGCGGCGGTGGAATCTCTCCACCCGGTCGACGATCTCGTCGCTGGCCACGGCGATGACGAAACTCAGCAGCGTTTCCAGAAGCGCGATGGTCGATACCGACGAGGGAAAGAATTGCGGCGTGTCGGCGGCGACGACAAAGCCGTGATGGGCATTGAGGATGATCGGGCTCGCCGGGCTGTCGGAAAGGGAAATCACGCAGACCCCCTGCTCGCGCGCCAGCTTCACCGCCTCGATCACCTCGGTCCGGTAGGGGCGGCAGGTGATGGCGATCAGCACGTCGCGCCCGTCCGCCCAGGCCAGATCGTCCGCCGCCACCGAGCCGGGGCGCGGGATAGCGTGGAACTGGGTCATGCCGGTCGAGGCGAGATAGGTGAAGTTGCGCGCATTGGCGTTGTTCACCCCCACCCCAAGCGTGAAGACCTGCCGACAGTTCCAGATCGCCTCGGCCGCGGCCTGCAGCGCCTCGGCTTCGATGCCGGCGAAGGTTTCCTCGATATTGCGGATCGCGGCGCCCACCATGTCGGCGTAAAGCCCGCCCAGATCGCCCGAGCGCGAAATGTCCTGCAGCCAGCGGGCCCGGTCGGGAAAGCTCACCTGCCCGCGGCGAATGGCCTCCCGGAAGGGCTCGCGGAAATCGTCATAGCCTTCGAATCCCACCTGCCGGGCCATGCGAACGAAGGTGTTGGGCTTGACCTTCGCCGCCTCGGCAATCTCGCGTACGGTGGAAACCCCCACGTCGGCGGGGTTTTCCAGCACATAGCGCGCCGCCTTCTGCGCCTCGGGCGTCAGCGTGTCCCACTCGGCGGTCAACCGGTCCAGCACGGAATATTGTACATTTGTATCATTCATGATTGACGAGGGTACATATGTACGATTACCTTGTCGAGCGAAATCGCGACTCTTGACATGGGAAAATCCGACATGACCGACGCTTCCTTCCCCACCCAGGCCCGCGTGGTCATCGTCGGCGGCGGCGTCATGGGGGTGGGCCTGGCCTATCACCTGGCGCATGAGGGCTGGGGGCCCGAAACGGTGCTTCTGGAAAAGGCCGAACTGACCTCCGGCAGCACCTGGCACGCGGCCGGGCAGATCACCCATTCCACCAGTTCCTTCGGGCTGGGCAAATGCGTGGACTACAATATCGGCCTCTATTCGGGAAAGCTGGAAGCAGAGACCGGGCAGGCCGTCACCTGGCATGGCTGCGGCTCCTACCGGCTGGCCTATACGGAAGACGAGATGGACTGGCTGCGCCATACGCTTTCGGTCGGCCGTTCGCTGGGCTTCAATATAGAGCTGGTGGGCACCGACCACATCGCCGCGCACCACCCGTTCTACAACCTCGACGGCGTGCTGGGCGCGCTGCACACGCCGGATGACGGGCATGTGGACCCGACAAACGTGACAATGGCCATGGCCGCGGGCGCCCGCCAGCTGGGCGCACGGATCATCCGGCATTGCCGGGCCACGAACATCACCCAGGCGAAAACCGGCGAATGGGTGGTGGAGACCGAGAAGGGCACGATCCGTGCCGAACATGTGGTCAATGCCGGCGGCACCTATGCCCGCCAGATGGGTGAATGGTCGGGCCTACAACTGCCCATGACCTCGATGACCCACCATTACTTCGTCACCGAACCGGTGCCGGAATTCCAGGATCTCGACCGCGAACTGCCGGTGATCCGCGACGACCGCAAGGTCTCGGGCTATATCCGGATGGAACAGAAACGCGGGCTGATCGGCATCTACGAGAAGGAAAACCCCAATTCCGTCTGGCACGATCATTGCCCGTGGGACTACGAGAACTGGCTGTTCGATGCCGATTACGACCGGGTCATGCCGTGGCTGGAGGAATCGCTGAACCGCATGCCGGTCTTCGCCGATCTCGGCATCACGCGCGAGGTGCATGGCGCTATCTCGCACCCGCCCGACGGCAACCCGCTCATCGGCCCGGCGCCGGGCGTGCGGAACTACTGGTGCTGCTGCGGCACCCAGATCGGCATCGGCTGGGGCCCGGGGCTGACGCGAGAACTGGCCCGCTGGATGGTGCATGGCGCCGCCGACATCTCGATGCGCGAGTACGATCCGCGCCGGTTCGGCAGCTATGCCACCAAGGACTGGCAGGTGATCAAGGCGGAGGAGGATTACTGCCTGCGCCACGAAATCCCCTTCCCGCATTTCAACCGCCTCGCCGGGCGGCCGATCAAGCCCAGCCCGCTCTATGACCGGCTGAAGGAGAAAGGCGCGGTCTTCGAGGAGGTCTATGGCCACGAACGCCCCCGCTGGTTCGCCCGTGAGGGCGTGGCGCAGCGCGACCATTACAGCTTCCGCCGCACCGTGGTGCACGACATGGTGGGACAGGAATGCCGGGCGGTGCGCGAGGGCGTGGGCATCATGGACATCTCGGCCTTCACCAAGGTCGAGGTGACGGGGCCGGGTGCGGAGGCGCTGCTCGACCGGCTGGTCGCCAACCGCCTGCCGCAGAAACCGGGCGGTATCGTGCTTACGCATATGCTCAACCGCCGCGGCCGGATCGAACTGGAAACAACCGTGGTGAAGCTGGAAGACGGCCGCTATTACCTCGTCTGCGCCGCCTTCTTCGAACAGCGCCTGCTGGATCATCTGGAGCAGAACCGCGCGGGCGAGGACGCGGAGATCATCCTGCGGTCGAACGACTGGGCCGCGCTGGCCCTTAACGGCCCGAAATCCCGCGAGGTTCTGGGGGCCTGCACGGATGCCGACCTCACCAATGCCAGCTTCCGCTGGCTGACGGCGCAGCAGATCGACGTGGCGGGACACCCCCTCTGGGCCTTCCGCATGTCCTATGCGGGCGAGTTGGGCTGGGAACTGCACATCCCCCGCGACAGCGCGCTCGCCGTCTATGATGCGCTCTGGACCGCGGGCGCGGCGCACGGGATCGCCGATTACGGCTCTTTCGCGATGAACGCGATGCGGATGGAAAAGGCGTTCAAGGGCGCGGGCGAACTGACGAACGAGGTCACCCTACCCGAGGCGGACGTGATGCGCTTTGCCCGGCTGGACAAGGACTATCTGGGCGCCGGGCCCACGCGCGAAAGCGCCCGGCAGGCCGAGGCAGGCACGATGCCCTGGGTATGCGCCTATCTGGAAATCGAGCCCGACGGGGTGGAAGACGGCCATGGCGGCGAGGCGGTATTGCTGGAGGGCCGCGTCGTGGGCTCCACCGCCTCTGTCGCCTACGGGCATACCGTCGGCAAGATCCTGGCCTTCGCCTACATCAAGCCGCATGCCAACGTTCCCGGCAATGAGGTGGAGGTGGTGATCGCCGGCACGCCCCGGAAGGGCCGCATCCTGGGCGCCCCGGCCTATGACCCGCAAAGCCTGCTGCCTCGCATGGATGCGGCTCTGGCCGAGGCCTGAGCGGGGCGCCGTTATCCTCCCAAGTAAACGGGCAAGAAAATGCGCATTTTCTTGCCCGGAGCTTTCGAAAATTCCGGGCCCGTTACAGAATAAGGAGCACGATATGACCGACCTGCCCGACAGGATGCGCGCAATGGTGCTGACCGGCCATGGCGGTCTTGAGA
>JAUIBJ010000223.1 GCA_030428025.1 Alphaproteobacteria bacterium | reverse complement strand
GTTGCCAATCGCGCAGCGGAGGATCTCGCGGACGTGATGCAGAAGGTCTATACGCGCGACGTCTTCGGCGTCGACTGACAGGGTCTGAGCATGGCCGGATTCGGCACGATCGACGCGGACCCGAGGCCTCCCGATCTCAGCGTCATCATTCCCGTCTTTAACGCCGAGGCGACGCTGGGCCATGTCGTCGACGATTTCCTGGCGCTGGACGAGGACGGGATCGACTGTCAGGTGATCCTTGTCGACGACGCGTCGACGGACGGTACGGCCAGACTGGTGGAGCGGCTCGCGGCACAGGATGCGCGCGTTCTGGCGCTGCATCACGGCGAAAACCGCGGCGCTGGCGTGGCGCGCATGACCGGCTGGCCCGAGGCGCGGGGCCGCTACGCGTTGTTCTTCGACGCCGACGACATCCTCCATGCCGATGTTCTGGCCCGCACCCTACGGCGGCTCGAGGCGCAGCCGCAGGCCGACACAGCGATGCTGGCCTACCGCTATGAACGCGGCCGCACCAATACAGGGCTGGAGATGTCCTATCAGGACACACGGATCTTCCGTCGGCTGCTCGTTTCCGGCACGCCCGCTCTCGGCACTCCCGACGAGATGGCCGATTTGCTTCTGGTCACCAACTACCCCTGGAACAAGGTGATCCGCACCGCGCATTTCCGCGCCGTGGGACTGCGCTTCGGCGCCACCAAGGTCAATAACGACATCCTCGGCCATTGGCAGATGCTGCTCAAGGCGCGCCGCATCCTGCTGTGCGACGAGGTGATCTGCACCCATATCGTCGAAACCCACGGGGCGAACATCACCAACCGCTTCACCGACGAGCGCCTGCAGATGCTCGATGCGCTGGAAGAGCTTTATGCGCAGCTCGAGGCCCAACCGGCGCTGCGGCAGCGGCATGCCGCGCGGTTCTGGGAACTGGCACATCGCCTGTTCCTCTGGGCGCGCGAGCGGATGGAGCCGGGTCTCGTGCCCCGGCTCGATGAGCGCTGGGCGCGGCTGATCGGACGGATCGACCTGGGCGACTATGCCGAATTGCGGATGGGCCGGGCCCCGGCGCTGGCCAGCGCGCTTGCCAATCACCTGCTGGCCTAGCAAGGTTCGTTCAGCATGCCGACGCTTTCGATCATCGTGACCGCCTACAATGTGGCACCCTATATCGGCGCCTGCCTCGAGAGCGTGCGCAACCAGACGCTTGAGGATATCGAGATCATCGTGGTCGATGACGGCTCGACCGACGGGACGGCGGAGATCATCGCCGAGCAGGCCCGCGCCGATGCCCGTATCCGCCCCATTCGGTTCGAAGAGAACACGCCCGGCGGCGTCGGGCCCGCGGCCAATGCCGGCATCGCTGCGGCGACGGGCGATTTCCTGGGCTTCGCCGATGGCGACGACCTTTATGATCCGCAGATGTTTGCCACGCTCCATGCCGCGGCCGTGGCCCATGACGCCGATCTGGCGATGTGCCGCTATCAGCTTCTGGACGAGGCGGACGGCACCCTGCGGGAGCCGGACGAAGGCCCGTATTGGCTGCCCTATCGCGAGGTCACCGCCTTTCAACTCGACACGGAGCGGCGCAGCGAACTTTTGCGCTTCATTGCCGTGCCCTGGCGCAAGATATATCGCCGGGATCTGGTCGAACGCACCGGGCTGCGCTTTCCCGAGGGCGATTTCTTCTTCGAGGACAACCCGGTTCACTGGGCGGCGATTCTGGGGGCGAAACGCGTGGTGCTGGTGCCTGAGTGGCTGTGCCAACACCGTGTCGGGCGGCCGGGCCAGACGATGGACACCGCCGATCACCGCCTGCCGCAGATCTTCCGCCATCACGACATCATCCGCGACCTGCTGATCGAGGCGGGGGTGGAAGAGGCGCACCGGCGCGATCTGCTGCTCTGGACTGCCACGCAACTGGCCTGGGTGAGTGCCCGCGCCGACGATGACGTGCGGCGCGCGCTCTACGACATCCTTGTGCCGATCCTCGCGCAGTATCCGAACGGGGAGGTGCGCGCCTTTTGCGCCGCGGCCGCGCCCTTCGGCACCGCGCCCATGCTTCTGGCGCTGCGGGACGAGGATTTCGACGCGTTCGACCGGGCGGCGGGTGCGATGAAGGCCCGGTCTACCCGACGGGCGGATGCTCCGGCCCACAGCGGCGGCACGTCGCTGTTGGCGGTGGGCCTTTACCATCTGAGGCATTCCGGCCTGCGCCGCACCGCCCGCCTGACCCTGCAATATGCCGCAGGCCGGCTGAGGGGTGGCGCGGGGCCGGGTCGGGACGAGGGGGAAACCATGGTCAGCCAGAAAGACGTGATGATGGCACTGGTGGTGCTGCAGCGCGAAATGCGCGCGCTGCGCGGAGAGGTGGCGGCCCTGCGCGCCGAACTGGCGCGACAGGAGGCCGACGACGATGAAGACGTGGCAGAAGAGAAAGGGGCGGGTCGCGAGTGACAGGTCCGGAAAACGCCGCCGGCGCCTGCGCTGGGCATTGCAATTCCGGGCGTGGCTAAAGTAAAGACGGTCTGCGGTAAGGGGGCGCCGCGCGGGCCAATGACAAGTTTGAAAGCGGTTTCCGGATGGCAGACGATCTGACGCATTCCAATTCGGGCACGCCCCCGACCCCCGGAGTCGACATCGTCGCACCGCTGTCCACCCGCACCCTTTTCTGGCGGTCGAGATTCCTGCGCGAGTCGCCCTTTCTCATCCATGTTCCGTTTCTCTTCTGGCTGATCGAGACGTCGCGACCGGGCTGCGTGGTCAAGCTTGGGCTGGGCGACGGCGTGGGCTATTTCGCCGCCTGTCAGGCGCTCGACCGGGTCGAGGCCGAGACGGAATGCGTGGCCATCGAGCCGGCGGGTCGGGCGGGCGGTTCGGGGTGGGACGAGCTGCGCAACTACAATGAAGACAATTATGCCGAATTCTCGACGCTTCTGTCCTGCGATCTGCGGGGCGCCGCCAACCGGTTTCCCGACGGAGCCGTCGATCTTCTGATCGTCGATACCGAGGTGGACGACGCCCTGATCGATTGCCTCAGCCACGACTGGCCGCGCAAGCTGTCCGATCGAGCAGTGGTCCTGTTTCACGGCAGCGCGACCCGGTTTTCCGAAGGTTCGGCCGCGGCTTTCCTGTCGCGCATCACTGTGAGCTATCCCACGGCCAGTTTCGAGGCGGGGGACGGGTTGACGATGGTGCTGTACGGCCAGAAACGGCAGGATCGGCTGATCCGGCTGGCAGAACTGCGCCCCGGCCTGCGCGGCTATTCCGAAATCCACCATGTCTTTCGCCGGTTGGGCAAGGCGCATCAGTTCGAATGCTCGGACCGGGAAAGCGAGGCGCGGCGGGCGGAGTTGCAGGCGCGCCTGCAGCAGGCGGAAACCGAACAGGCGCGGCTGCAACAAGAGAACGCCGCGCTGGAACGGAATCTGGCCGAGGCAAAGGCGCCTCTGCCCTCGGCTGTGCCCGAAGCGGCAGAGGCGCAACAGCTGGAGCAGAGCCGGGCGGAGCTTGCCGCGGCCGAGGCCGCGCGCGACGAATTGCGGCGGGGGCAGGACGGGCTGCGCGAAGAGATCCGCAGACTGACCGAACAGCTTGACGCAGCCCGGGCGGAACTGGCCGCCGAACGCGAGAAATGCGCGGCCAAGGACCGGGCGCTGGACACCGCTCAGGCGGCCGTGGCCCGGCTGACCGAGGCGCGGGAAAGCCGCGAGGCCGAGCTGGAAACCCTGCGCGCCCATTGTGCCGGCCATGCCGGGGAACTGGCGAAACTGACCGAAGCGCTCGAACGGGTCGAAAACGAACGCCTCGGCGACGCGGAACGGATGAAGGCCGATCTGGCAGAGGTGCGGGCGCATCGCGACGCGCTGCTGGCCAGCACCTCGTGGAGGATGACGGCGCCAATCCGCAGGATCGTCAACGCCACTCGCGGGCGGTAGGGCCGGTCGCCGCGGCGCGCACCGTCGTCAGGTGAATACGCCGCGCTCCGCATCGAAGCGCAACAGCGGCTCTGGCCGGCCTTCGAGGCCCAGCAGAAGAAGATTGTTTTCTGCCGTCAGGATGAAGGACGGCATGTCGTCGCCGAAGCCAATCGTGGTAAGCGTTGCCTTGTTTGGGGGAACGTCGAAGGTCAGAAGCTTGCCGTCCACCATCTCGTTGTCCTTGTAGGTGACATAGGAGCGGGCATCGAAATCGGGGTCGAGCCCCGTCTTTTCGCGCTCCTTTGCCGACACCTGATGGCTGGGCAGTTTCTCTTTCTCGTCGCCCGCAAGGCTGTTGCGCACCGCACGTGCAGTGCCGCGCGGAAGCGACAGGGTGGATTGGACGATCACGACCGAACCCGCCGGCATCGAGAATGAGGCATTATCCTCGCCGACCTCGATCTCGGGATCCAGGTGCAGGCGGATTTCGGCCTTGCTTCGCAGCGACCCGCTGACCGGAAGATCGAGCAGGAAGATACCGCGATTGCCCTGCTGGCCGAAGATCCGCACCCAGCTGCGCCCCTTGCCCATCCGCGCCCCGAGCGCGACCGCGGCGAAATCCTCGTCCGTTTCATGGACGCCGAGAAGCTGGGTTTCCAGTTCCACCGGATCGCGGTCGAAGATCGGCGCATTATGGGCCAGTTGCGTCTGGAAATACTTGTACCGCATAGGAGTGCTGTACTTGTAGGGCCCGCCGGAATCGATGAAGAGCGGCCTTCCCCCCCAGTGACAGGTGAAGGACATGCCGTCCCAATGCCCGTGCGGGCCGCGGAAAGACCGGTGCAGGTAGATCGAATGCAGTTGCTTCTCGACCGGATCGTGGCTGCGGAAAATGAAATAGCCATCCTGCGGATAGCGGCTGAGGAAGGCATGGGGTGTGCCCGATTTGCCCTTGCTGCGGTGATAGTCGATCTGCGGGGTCGAGAACCGCCCATCCTGGAACTCGGCCACGTATTTCTTGTCGAACCGCTGGAAATGCTTGGAATCGCCGATCCCGGGGAGTCGGCCCGGCACCGGCATCACATCGTGCAGGAACGCGTTCATCCGAGTGAACATCTCGTCCGAGGCGTTGGTCAGCGGATGCCCGATGCGTTCGAAGTACTCGCAGGTATCGCGCAGGCGCCCCATCAGGAAGACGTGATAGAAGATCGAATGTTCCTTCACGGTGCCTTCGGCATGGCTCACCGCGCGGTCGATGAACTCGTCGACCTTGAGGCGGGCGAATTCCAGCGTCCTGTTGCGCCGGTTCTTGTCGGTCATGAAGATCATCGCCATGTCAGCCAGGCCCTCGGCCTGGAACAATGTGTGGTTACTGAACTTCCACTTGTCGGATTCCAGATAGTCCATCAGCGTCTTGCGGTGCAGCATCATGACCTTCCGCAGACGACCGTTGAACTGGGGCGTGATCCGTTCGGCCAGCCCCCTCGTGTAGAGATAGGAAATGTAGGAGGCGCGATATCCGGTGGCGTGGTCGTCCCAGATGTCGTTCTTGGGTTCGTGGCCCTCGGCCTCGACATGGGAGACGAATTTTTCCAGGATCGCGAAGGCCCCGTCCCAGTCTGGGGTATGTTCGTTGCCCAGAACATCCTGATCGGCGAAGACCGACATCCACGCCAGACAATTGAAATAAATACGCCAGACGACATTGCCGGTAGGGTTGACGCTCCAGTCTTTCAGGTCGGCAAGGTCGAATGCAGGGAAGTTGTTGCGGATCGAGACCTTGCCGTTTTCGCGAAAGACCTTGTGGTTTCTGGGCGTGTCATAGACTTCGCGCTCGGGCAGCCGCAGCAGCGGCTCCAGCGCTTTGATGCGGCCGATCTCGCCCGGGAAGACGGTCTTAGGTGCGGCCTTCGCCTTTGTCGGGCCGGGTTGCGCGGAAGAGGATGTTCCGGACCCGGCGGGCGAGACTTTTTTTTTCGGCTCTGCGCCATCAGGTTGACCTGGGTTCGCCTGCGGCTGCGGCTGTGGCTGCGTTTGCGCCTGGGCCGCTTTCGCGGTGTATTTGGCCAGACCGAGCAGCATGATCCGCCGTTTCACCTCGGGGTCCAGCACGCAGATATCCGCAACCTCGGTGTAGCTGCCTTCGATCTTCTTCACCGGCACCGGCGTGGCGGTATAATCGATGCCGGAATATTCGAACCCGTGCGTGTCGCGCAGCCAGATCATGTCCTCGTCCAGCGCGTCCATCCGTTCGGCCAGTTCGGGCCGAAGTTTCGGCGGCTTGTAGATGCCGTTTTCCTGCGACACCTGAAGTAGCGTCTCCAACAATCCGTCGGTCTCGGCGTTGAAGATGTTGTGGGCCTTGGGCCAAACCTCGTTGCGGTAGTCCTGGATGATGCTCATCACCTCGGCGCTGAGTGTTTCGTTCTTTTCGCGGCTGCCGACCGGCAGC